>CAIRHO010000039.1 GCA_903878415.1 uncultured Actinomycetes bacterium | reverse complement strand
TTCGCTGGGCCGACATTGATTGGTTTGGACATGTAAATAACGCAACATACTTAACTTATGTTCAAGAAGCGCGGGTAGATTTCCATTGGTATGCGCCGAAAGCTCGCGGCGAAAAAGCGCTGTTGATGGATATGGTGGTTGCTCGTACTGAAGTTGATTACATAGAGCCGCTTAAAGAACCCCACATTTTTGTCGATGTTGCGGTCTGGGTAAGCCGAATTGGAAATTCTTCCTTCACCCTCTCCTATGAAATTTCTTATGCAGGAAAGCTCTACTCGCGCGCATCCTCAGTTCAAGTAGCTGTAAGTATGGAAAATGAACGGTCCCGCCCGTTAAGCGATGAAGAACGCGCTTTTCTTACTAAATATTTGGAGCTACCTAAATAATGCAATCTCAAACTGCGATGACTTTATTACCTCGAAGCGAACGTAAATGGTGGCGAGATGCCGTTACTTATCAGGTTTATATTCGCTCATTTGCGGATGCAAATGGTGATGGCAAGGGAGATGTCGAAGGTATTCGTTCGCGGTTGCCATATTTAAAAAAACTTGGCATTGATGCAATTTGGATTACACCTTGGTATCCATCGCCACAAAATGATCACGGTTATGACGTTTCTAATTACATGGATATCGAACCAGATTACGGAACTTTGGCTGATGCCGAACGTTTAATTAAAGAAGCCCATGAAATGGGAATGCGAATAATTGTAGATATTGTGCCAAACCACACTTCAGATCAGCACGCTTGGTTCCAAGCTGCTTTAAAAGCTGCGCCATGTTCAAAAGAACGTGCGCGCTATATGTTTAAAGATGGCAAAGGCGAAAATGGTGAGTTGCCACCAAATAATTGGAACGCTGTTTTCGGCGGAAGTGCGTGGCAACGTATTACTGAAGTAGATGGAAAATTAGGGCAGTGGTACTTACATTTATTTGCGGTAGAACAACCAGATTTAAATTGGGAGAACGAAGAAGTTAAATCACACCTAAAAGATGTATTGCGGTTCTGGCTGGATCGCGGTGTAGATGGATTCCGTATTGACGTAGCGCACGGCATGGTTAAAGCCAAAGGCTTGCCTGACGTACCAAGAGAAGATCCAAATAATCCCGATATGTTGGCTGCAATAGTGATGCCATTTTGGGATCAAGATGGCGTGCATGATATTTATCGAGAGTGGCGAAAAATATTTGACTCATATGAAGGTGACCGAATGGCCGTTGCGGAAGCGTGGGTTTCACCGTCCTCACGGATTGCGCGCTATCTACGCCATGATGAATTAGCAAATTCATTTAACTTTGAATTTCTAACTTCACAATGGGATGCAAAAAATTTGAAGAAGAACATCGATTCTTCGTTATCTGCAATCCAAGAAGTTGGTGCGCCGGCATCGTGGGTATTTAATAATCACGATGTAGTTCGCTCGGTTGATCGTTTCGATTTAGGGCTCGGCTCTGGTTCTCAAGATACGACTTTGCAACGACAAGGCGACCCAAAGAAATTGGATATTTCGCGGGGAACTCGAAGAGCCCGTGCTGGCGCGCTATTGATGTTGGCCTTGCCAGGTGGTGCATATATTTATCAAGGTGAAGAGTTAGCGCTACCTGAAGTTCGAGATATTCCAGAAGATCGATTAACTGATCCAAGATGGAAGATGTCGAGTTACAAAGATCGCGGTCGCGATGGTTGTCGAGTACCGATCCCTTGGCAGACTAATTCCGCTGCTGCATTTGGTTTCTCAAGTAAAAAAGAATTAAAACCGGAGCAAGCCTGGTTGCCACAATCTTCATGGTGGGGTTCATTTTCGGTAGAGATGCAAGAAAGTAATAAGGCATCAACTTTAAATATGTATCGCGCTGCGCTTGCAATTCGCAAATCCGAAACCGGGTTAGGCGATGGCCCAATGTCTTGGATTGAAGTGGGGGAGAATGCAATTGCATTTACCCGTCCTGGAAATTTTGCATGTTATGTAAATTTTGGGAAAGAGTTTTCGCTGCCAGAAGGTGCCGAAGTATTACTCTCTAGCGGCCCACTAAACCAAGGAAAACTCCCGACAGATACAGCTGCCTGGCTTCGTTTACCCTAATGCCAAATTCAGCGTTACAAGCTAGAACTGTAAAAGTTCTTGCAAGCGCTCAAGTACTTAATGGGTTAGGGGTTGCCGGAACTGTTGCAGCAGGATCACTTTTAGTTTCATCGATAACTGATTCGGAGACGCTAGCTGGTCTTGCCCAAACTTTTTCAGTTTTAGGAGCTGCTGCACTCGCGCTGCCACTTGCAAGATTGACGGCACGCGGCGGACGTAGGTTGGCACTTTCGGTCGGGCTTTTATCTGGAGTAATCGGTTCCGGTTTTGCAATTTTAGGTGGTTCGCAACGAAATATTTATTTCATGTTACTTGGTGCTTTTCTTGTTGGATCCGCATCTGCAGCTGGATATCAAGCTCGATTTGCTGCGATTGATTTAGCAACTAAAGAAAATAGAGCGAAACAACTTTCCTTTGTAGTTTGGGGCTCGACTGTTGGCGCAGTTGTTGGGCCAAATTTAATGGATCCAGCTGGTGGATTAGCCGAAAAATTTGGCTTGCCGAGGTTGGTTGGTCCATACATGATTTCCGCAGTAACGCTTGCGTTAGCAACACTTGTGATCCAATTGTTTTTGCGGCCAGATCCATTTTTAACCGCACAGAAGAATTTAGAAGCTGTAGTAGGCGTGCATCGGAAAAGTACTCGCCAAGCCCTTGCTCATATCCGATCGAATTCAAGTGCGCTATTTGCGATAGCGGCTATCGCGATAGGTCATATTGCAATGGTCTCGGTAATGGTTATGACGCCGGTTCATATGAAACATGTTGATGTAACGCTAAAAATTATTGGTTTCGTAATCAGTATCCATGTTTTAGGAATGTATGCATTTTCACCAATTATTGGATCATTGAGTGACAAAATTGGGCGAGTACGGATAATTCAAATTGGAGTAGTACTTTTAATCGCATCAACAATCGTTGCCGGAACTGCAGCAGCCGATGATGCAGTTCAATTAGGAATAGGTTTATTTCTACTTGGTCTTGGTTGGTCCTGCACTTTAATTGCGGGTTCCGCTCTATTATCGGAATCAGTAGATCTTGAGATGAAACCATCATCGCAGGGCGCGAGTGATTTAGTTATGAATTTAATGGGCGCAGGTGGCGGGGCACTTGCTGGCGTGATTATTGGAACTCTTAGTTATGGTTGGCTCTGTGTATTTGCCACAATTCCAGTCACAGCGCTCGGCGCTTGGTCGTTAAGTAAAAAATGACGCGCGTTCGTAGATTCCATCCTGCATGGTTTGCTGCTGGCGTAGTTTTCTTAACCTTGATGGCGACGGCCGGTTTTCGCGCTACGCCTTCAGTTTTAATTCTTCCGCTCGAAGATGATTTTGGTTGGAGCCGTTCCACCATTTCTTTTGCAGTGAGCATAAATGTGTTGCTTTACGGATTAACTGCGCCATTTGCGGCAGCGTTAATGGATCGGTTTGGAATTAGACGAGTGGTGATGGGCGCACTAACCACCATTGGTACTGGGGCGCTTTGCACAATTTGGATGACAAAACCTTGGCATTTAGTTGCACTTTGGGGAGTGGTTGTAGGAATTGGTACCGGTTCAATGGCTTTGGTATTTGCTGCATCAGTGGCAAATCGTTGGTTTGTTAAGAAAAAAGGTTTAGTAATTGGAATTTTGACTGCGGCTACCGCAACCGGCCAACTTATTTTCTTGCCAGGCTTGGCAACTCTCGCTACAGATTATGGATGGCGTCGTGCTGCTGTAGTGGTTGCAAGCGGCGCATTCATTATGGTGCCGTTAATTTTTCTCTTCTTAAAAGAGAGTCCAGCATCAATTGGATTGAAGCCTTTTGGCGCGGAAGAAGATTGGATAGAACCGGCCAGGTCAACAATTAATCCGGCGCGATTAGCAATTAAGAGCTTGCAAGAAGCGCTTCCTAAAAGAGATTTCTGGTTATTACTTGGTTCATTTTTTGTATGCGGACTTTCAACAAGCGGACTAGTTGGTACCCATTTGATTCCAGCTGCACATGATCATGGAATGGTTGAAGTAACTGCGGCAAGTTTGTTAGCTCTAATCGGGGTATTTGATGTTGTCGGAACTATTTTCTCTGGTTATTTAACTGATCGGGTTGATCCTAGAAAGTTGCTCTTCTTCTATTACTTCTTGCGCGGATTATCCTTATTCCTTTTGCCTTCAATTCTATTTTCGACCGTTCATGCATCTACTTTGATTTTTATTATCTTCTATGGCTTAGATTGGGTAGCAACAGTGCCACCGACAATTATTTTATGTCGGGCAGTTCTAGGACCAGAGCGAGCAACAGTTGTATATGGCTGGGTTTTTGCGGCGCATCAAGTTGGTGGAGCGATTGCAGCATTTGCCTCCGCGCTAATTAGAGTTAAGTTTGGTGATTACGCGTTAGCGTTCTATATATCTGGAGTAATGTGTGTAATTGCCAGTTATTTTGTACTCCAGATTGGAAAGAAGAGTGTCCGAGCTTAGTTTTTATGATCGAATCGGTGGTCACGCCACTTTTGAACAATTAGTTTCGCACTTTTACGCTTTAGTCGCGATTGATCCAATACTTCGCCCAATGTATCCAGATGGTGATTTTAAAGAGGCGGCAGAGCGGTTAATGATGTTTCTTGAACAATATTGGGGTGGGCCAAACACATATTCAGAGCAACGCGGCCATCCTCGATTACGAGCGCGACATGCCCCCTTCCATATTGCATCCAATGAGCGCGACGCTTGGATTAAGAATATGAAATCCGCAGTTGCTGAATTGGAAGTTGATGCAACATTAAAAAGAGAGCTTTGGAACTATTTAGAGATGGCTGCTAACAGTTTGATTAATCAACCAGATTAGCGTTTCTTTTTCGACTTATTGCCAACTTTTAGTATTTCACCATTTCTTAAATACCAGAGCGTTCCTTTTTTATCGCGAACTGTTGTGATTCGGAGTCCTACGTTTTCAACAACTCCTTCAACATCCAAAACATTTATTTCATCGCCAACACCATATTGATCTTCAACGAGCATAAAAATTCCAGAGAGCACATCGCGCACGATAGTTTGAGCACCTAGACCAAGGGCGACGCCGATTACACCTGCAGATGCAACTAGTGGACCTAGATCTAACCCAAGTTGTCCAAGCACCATGGTTGAAGTTATTAACCAAATAGTTGCGTTTGATGTACTTCGTAATACCGAACCAGCAGTTCTGGCCCGCTCTCGTTGGCGCTCTAGTGATCGATTTGGACCAGGAATTAAATCTGCCTCTGCGATTCTATTTATGGCCCGGGTAATGGCCCGGCTGGCAGTTTTCTGGAGAACCAAGGAAACAATCAATATCAGGAGTATCCGTAATGGGGCGCCCGTGAACCAATCGATCACAGACTGCGCATTCTCGTTCATTTCATGGCGACTCTAATCGAAGTTCATCCAAAATCCATCGAAATTCGCCATGATTCAGGCAGGATTACCCCACGGCGCGAGCCACGCGCTGGATCGAAAGGATTTTTGTGCACAGCGTTACCAACAGAAGAACTCTCGTTCTTAACGCCAC
The DNA here is from genome assembly GCA_903878415.1 of uncultured Actinomycetes bacterium. GTDB lineage: Bacteria > Actinomycetota > Actinomycetes > Nanopelagicales > Nanopelagicaceae > UBA7398. Next base: position 9,787 of record CAIRHO010000039.1, on the reverse strand, counting down.
CTACGAGCCACTAGGTGTCGTTTCTGATAGACGCGCGCTAATTTTAGTTTTGAATAACCGAGCAACAACGATTGAAGAATCCGGAATCATTTTGCATTACACATCCGGTTCCATAGAACTTCCAGCAGTTATTAAATTAAATAAATTTGTAAGAATTCCATATCGTCATGCAGTGCCGCTTTCGCGCCGAGCAATTTTTGCTCGCGATGGTGGACGTTGTGTTTATTGCCAAGCAACTGCAACTTCGATTGATCATGTAATTCCAAGATCTCGTGGCGGCGGTCACTATTGGGAGAATGTAGTTTCAGCTTGTCATCGTTGCAATCATTTAAAGGCTGATAAACATTTGAAAGAACTTGGTTGGAAACTTCGCTCGTTGCCACGTGAACCGGTTGGTGCAGCATGGCGAATTCTTGGGACTGGTCGCGCCGAAAGAAATTGGATCCCGTACTTGGAGCCATTTGGCGTAGTTGGCGCAATTGCGTAGTATTTGAGCATGTTAATTAGTTTTGCTCGAGCAGTTCAAGAAGACGGCACATTAGCTGGCGATTCACTTACCGCAATTCAAATTTTTCTTTATTTCTTCGCAGCTCCAACTGGGATGTTTTTATTAATCTCGGCGCTTTCATGGGCAACAAGTGGTAAAAAGAAATCGAGTAAGCAAACCGATAGTTCACTTACTCGAATCGAATAATTACTTATCTTTTGCTTGAACTTTCAAAGCTCTTTGTAAGGAATCTCGCGCTTCTGCAACATGTCTCCGAAGTGATGCGTGTCCATCTTTCCCAGTGACATCTAGCCAATGATTGGCTTTATCAAGCGTGCTTTGGTTTGTGACATACATTGGGAAGAGGCCATCGATAATTGTGGTTGATTCTTCATACGACTTATTTGCCCAAGTATTAAGTAACAAGTCAAAATACTTATCTACATAAGGTACTTGAAGCGCCCGATGCATTGGTCGGGAGAATCCGCGGATTATTGAAACTCGAGTCCAACTTGTTAGCTCATCTTCAACAGCGCGTTTCCAAGCTAAAGCTTTAGTCGATGCATCTGGGAATGCCGCAATTGCTACCTCATGTGAAAGTTGACCGGTCAAAGTGTTGTCGCGCAAAAGTTCAGCATCAACATCTGCTCGGGTTGCGAGATCGCGTTCGACCAGCGCTGTTAAGAGCAACCAACGCAAGTCAGTATCTACTTTTAGTCCGGTTAATTTTCCATCGAGTAGATCTCTAATCCTGGCACCTTGCGCAGGCGTGTGAGCCAAGGCAGCAAAACCTTTAGCGAATTGCAGTTGGTGATCGCTTTCTGGAGTTGCGGCATCTAATAAACCTATAAGCGAGGCTGCAATTAGTTCGCGCAAACCATCTCGGTTCTTTTCGCTTGCGTAAAGTTCTACCGCAGTTGAAAGTTGTGCAATTAACATTGTGACAATCGTGATGTCGCTTTCGCCAGGCATTCCTGCAATTGCAATTTCAACAAAATCCGTAGCGGATATTTCGGCATCGCGGAGCATGTCCCAAGCTGCGCTCCAACAAAGTGCGCGAGCTAAGCCATCATCAAGTTTGCCTAAGTGGGATTTTAGAGTTGCAATTGATCGGTCATCGAAGCGAATTTTTCCGTAACTTAAATCGCGATCGTTAAGTAGTAATAGATCTGCAATTTTCTCACCGGCTAACTCTTTAACTTCCGTAAGTGCGCCAGCAACATCTAGCTCAACCGATTTACGAAGCTTCAGATTTGAACCACTTAGATCATAAAGCCCGACTGCCATTCGATGCGGCCGTAGTTCGGTAGAACCAACCGGCATGGTTGGGGCTTCTTGGATAACCGAGATAGCAGAGTAGGTATCGCCGCTAATTTCTAATTTAGGGCGAAGCGTATTAACGCCGGAAGTTTTCAGCCAAGTATCTACCCATGGCTTTAGATTGCGACCACTAGTAGCCGTTAATTCGTTTAGTAAGTCATCCAAAGTTGTATTTTTGAATGCGTGCTTTGCAAAATACTTTTGCAACCCAGAAATGAAATTATCTCGACCTACGTGTGCCACCAATTGATGGAGCGCGGAAGCTCCTTTTGCATATGAAATACCATCGAAATTAGCCTTTACGGTATCGATGTCGATCATGTCGGTAGCAATTGGGTGAGTGGAAGTTAATTGATCTTGGCGGTATGCCCAATTCTTTCGCTCAGTATTAAATCCGGCCCAAGCATTTTTAAATCTTGTTGCTTCAACAAGAGCTAAATAAGAAGACCATTCAGCGAAAGATTCGTTTAACCAAAGGTCATCCCACCACTTCATCGTCACCATGTCGCCAAACCACATGTGGGCCATTTCATGCAAAATTGTGTTGGCTCGTGCGCTGTACATTCGTTCCGTTACTTTTGACCGGAATACCAATAAGTCTTCGCGGAATGTTACTGCGCCAGCATTTTCCATTGCGCCCCAGTTGAAATCAACAACGGCGATTTGGTCATACTTTGCAAACGGATAAGCCAACCCGAAAACGTTTTCAAAATAAGCAAAGCCTTGCTTGGTGATTAAGAAAACATCTTCTGCATCTAGAAACTCAAAGAGAGATTTGCGACAGTAGATACCAAGTGGAATTGTTTTCTTACCAACGTATGTGTCATGGATATGAGCATATGGTCCGGCAATCAAAGCGCATAAATAGGTAGGGAGTACTGGAGTGGTTTCAAATTCCCATTTACTTTTCTTGTTACCTAAATCTGTCTTGCTCTTTTCGGTGTTGTTGGAAATAACTTCCCAGTGACTAGGTGCAATTGCAGTTAGCTTGAAAGTCCCCTTCAAATCTGGTTGATCAAAGCACGGGAACATGTGTCGAATGAATGCGGTTTCACCTTGAGAATATAGATATACCTCGTTATCAACCGGGTCGACCGAACGTTGTAATCCTTCGCCGCTCTTAGAATAAATCGCCTCTATCTCTAAAACTAATTCATTACTTGCTGCTAAATTCTTTAGAAAAACGGATTCACCATCAAAATTCGTAACATCAACCGATTGGCCGTTAAGGGTTGCGGAGATAATCCGCTTACCGACAGCGTCTACGAAAGTGTCATAGCCTGGTTTGTTACAAGCAAATTTGATGACTGACTTTGCAATAAAGGTAGCTTCGCCATTGGTTACATCTATGGTCACGTCATAACTTGCGACGGTTAAGTGGGATGAGCGCTCTAGCGCTTCAGCTCGTGAAATGTTTATACCAGGCATGGTTTCCTCTCGAATTTTGGAAATTCTATCTAAAAAGTGATGGCAGGCTTAACCACTATGAAACCCCTAAACGACCGCCTACCTTCGATTAGAAGTTACACGTTGCGGGGAAATCGAATGACGGATGCGCAGGCAGAAGCGATTACAAAATATTCAGATAAATTCTGCTTACTGCCGGAAAGCCCAATTACCCCACATGAATTGTTTCCGAACTCAAAAGAAATAATTGTCGAAGTTGGAAGTGGCATGGGGGAGGCAACTGCGCTAATTGCAGAACAATTTCCAGATACTGGGTTTATAGCAATCGAAGTACATACACCTGGCATCGGTGCGTTATTGATAAAAATTGCAGAAGGCGAACTTTCAAACCTTAGATTATTAGAAGACGACGCCACGGTTGCACTTAGAGATTCAATTCCGGATCACTCCATAAATGCATTCCATATTTTCTTTCCAGATCCGTGGTCAAAAGTTCGACAACGAAAGCGTCGCATTATTCAAGAGCCATTTCTAGATATTCTGGCAAATAAATTAAAACCAAATGGAAGAGTTCATATTGCGACTGATTGGCAAGATTATGCAAATTATATTAAGAAAGTATTTTTAGATCATTCAGCATTTGAAGGTGGAATTGTGGAGCGACCTGATTGGCGCCCGCTTACTAAGTTTGAAGGAAAAGGGTTACGAAAAGATCATAGCGTCACAGATTTTACTTACACCTTAAAAAGTTAAAGCTTTCCATCCCGTTCGTACTTGCTAATTAAGTTAACTCTCCGAACATGACGTTCATCGCCCGGAAATGGTTCGGCCAAGAAAGTATCTACAAGCTCTAAACAGAACTCTTCGCTATGCATACGGCCACCGATAGAAATTACATTTGCATTATTGTGCTCTCTAGCCAATTTCGCGGTTTCGATACTCCATACAAGTGCTGCTCTAATTCCTTTTACTTTATTTGCTGACATTTGTTCGCCATTGCCAGAGCCACCCAGAACAATGCCAAATGATCCAATATCAACAGCCACACCTTCGGCGCATTTAATACAGAAAACTGGATAGTCATCTAACGCATCATAAACATTTGGTCCATGATCAATTACGGTATGGCCGTTACCTTCTAAATGTTTAACAATCACATTTTTGAAATCAAGACCCGCGTGATCGCTTCCAATATGAATTCTCATAGCGGTACTCTCTCAAAAAATAAGAAGAACCGCTGTACTCGAATCAGCGGTTCTAATTATTCTTGCTATCCCGTTCTTACCTACCCTAGGAGGAAGGGAGTTAAGACTTTATGGTCGGCCGTGACCTTTACCCATGCCGTGACCTTTACCTTTATCCATTCCTTTACCCATCCCTGGACCACGAACTTGATTAACTTTTGCAGTGATGTGTGCAGTTAGGTTTGTCTTAAGAGTCGTTGCTTTTGCTGCTGTTAACTTTCCAGAAGCAACAGCGGCATCAATTTCATTAGTCTTAGCGGCAACAAGTGCAGCGATTAGTGCGGCTGTTTTGCTACCAGCGATTGTTGCAAGTGAATCGCCTGCTTGTAGACGAGTCTTAAGAGTTGCAATATCTATTCCGATGGTTGAAGTAATCAAAGTTAGTTTTGCGGATCGTTCTGGCTTAGCTACACCTTTTCCGCCCATGTCATGTGCAGATGCAATTCCTGCAGTTCCTAATGTAAGGATAAGACCGGTTGCGATTGCAGCGGCTAGATTTTTTTTCTGCACTGTGTCTCCTAATCAACATTCAAACGCGTTGCGCTCGATGTGCCTATATAACAGGTCTCTACTGAGCCAACAATTGAGTTTTCCTGTGAGTCCCGTGTGAATAATAGACAGAAGGTTCAAAGTTACGCTCAGATGTTTAGGAGTGAAAGACGAGAATCCTCTTTATCGCGATCTAAGAGTGGGGACACTCTAGTTATTGGATTCCCCTATCCATAGGGAACCGAAACCCTCTAGGAGTGGGTCGCGATGAATGCAAAATCAAGAAAGACATTTCTCTATCCTCTAGTTATTTTCACATTAATTACAACACAAATTTCGGCAACTGCAAGCTCTGGCGCAACACTTGGAAAGACTTTTAAAGCTGCAGGAAGAACAACTTCTGCAATTCCAACAATGTTATTAAGCGGTAGCGGCGCACCTTCTGCTTCGGTTGGAATAAATGGTGATTTTTATATTGATATAAAAACATTTAATCTATTTGGTCCAAAAGCAAACGGAAAATGGCCGGTGCCGATTAGTTTAAAAGGTCCAACTGGATTAATGGGTCCGCAAGGCGTTGACGGAAAAACTGGATCAACGGGATCAGTTTCGGTAGGAAGTGTCGGTGATGCTGGTGCACAAGGCACGCAAGGTGACACTGGCGCAACTGGTGAAAAAGGCGATAAAGGTGACACTGGTGCAACTGGTGCAACAGGAGAGCGAGGCGCAACTGGCGCAACTGGTGCTTCGGGTGGATCAGGTGCAACAGGAGAGCGAGGCGCAACTGGTGCTTCGGGTGGATCAGGCGCAACAGGTTCACAAGGTTCACAAGGTTCACAAGGTGCAACCGGAGGTGCGGGCACAGCGGGAACGAATGGAACTAACGGAACGAATGGAACTAATGGTTCTATCGGTTCACAAGGTGCTCAAGGGTTGAAAGGTGATACCGGAACAGTTGGTAGCACTGGTTCTGCAGGTCCATCAAACGCATACTACGGTGACGTAACTTTCGTATCACAAATTTCAGGAAATGCTGGAAATAGTTCACTCAGTAATACTTTTGGAAATTTTACTGCAGGAAAATCTTATATAGTAAACGTGATCATATATGGAACTAATACTTTCAATTCGAGTTCAATTCCGCTTTCAATTTCAATCACTGCTACTTCAGGAACTCCAATAAAGACCACTAATTGGACCACTTATTCTGCAAGCAGTTATAGAGATGGAACTGTCAAGAACGAATACTGCATTTCTGCTCTTGTAGTGATTGATGGAACTTTAGTTGGTTCAACATTCAATATTAGAGCCGAAGTTTTTACGGGTGAGAATTTAGGTGGATCCAGTGTTTATGTCACATTAGTTGGGAAATACGTTTCGCAATTAGTAGGGAGTATTGGATAAATAAACTCCAAGGAAAAATTGGAGCGGGCGACGGTAATCGAAACCGCATGGCCAGCTTGGAAGGCTGGAGCTCTACCATTGAGCTACGCCCGCGTTGTTTACGCGGTCTTGCTTCTCGCGGAGGGATTCTCTGCGAGGGGCATAGGTTATCGGGTGAGGTAATAACTTGGGAATTTCTCGTCTAGACTCTCACATTGCGCCGCGGGGCGTAGCGTAGTGGCTAGCGCGCCTGCTTTGGGAGCAGGAGACCGAGAGTTCGAATCTCTCCGCCCCGACCAATTCCATAAAAATCCTGACCGAGAATGAAACTGTAAAAGGAGTTCCGTGAAAAGCGCCGTTGAAAAACTTTCGCCAACTCGAGTTAAGTTAACTATTGATTTGGAATTCACAGAGCTCGCACCGCACATTAAAGAGGCATACCAGAGTATTTCTGAGAAAATTGTTATCCCAGGGTTCCGTAAAGGAAAAGTTCCGCAAGCAATGATCGATCAACGCGTTGGTCGTGGCTCTGTTCTCGATGAAGCGATAAATGCAGCACTTCCGGTTTTTTATAGCCAAGCTGTTCGTGAGCATGAAGTACTTGCGGTCGGACGACCAAATGTTGATATCACCGAGCTAGAAGATAATAAGAAAGTTGCTTTCACGGTCGAAGTAGAAGTTCGTCCAGAAATAGACCTTCCAGATTTTTCAAAGATTTCTGTCAAAGTTGATGACGTAGCAGTCACAGAGAAAGATATTGAAGAGCAAGTAGATTCACTGCGTGCTCGCTTCGGCACCTTAACTACGGTTGAAAAAGATGCCGCTACCGGAGACTTCGTTTCAATTGATTTAGTTGCCAAAGTAGATGGCAAAGAAATTGAAGGCGGATCTGCAAACGGGATTTCATATGAAGTTGGTTCCGGAAAGATGATCGAAGGCTTAGATGAAGTACTTGTAGGCTTAAAAGTTGATGATCAGAAAACTTTCAATGCACCACTAGTTGGAATGGCTGACGGCGAAATTGGTGAAATTACTGTTACTTTGAAAGCCGTTAAGACTCGCGAACTTCCAGAGCTAAATGATGAATTCGCAAAGCTTGCAAGTGAGTTCGATACTTTGACTGAGCTTCGCGCCGATGTGACCGAGCGTTTGACTCGATTAAAGAGCATGGAACAAGGCGCCCAAGCACGCGATCTTCTTGTGCAACAGTTATTGGATACTTTGGAAATTCCAATTCCAGAAGGAATTGTTGAAGATGAAGTAACTGCGCATCTAGAGAAGGAAAATCGCTTAGAAGATACAGTCCATCGCGCAGAAGTAATTGAAGAAGTAAAGAAGAGTTTGGCTACTGAATTCGTATTAGATGCAATTGTTCGAGCTGAAAATGTGCAAGTTTCAGAAGCAGAACTTACTGAATACTTAATTCGTTCCTCAGCGCGCTATGGCATGGCCCCAGAACAATTTGTGCAAGAGATTTCAAATTCTGGTCAGATAACTTCTGTGGTTGCAGATGTTTCTCGAACTAAAGCGCTTGCTGTTGCGTTAGAGCGAGTTGCGGTTGAAGATGCATCTGGTCGCAAAGTTGATTTGGAAGCGCTTCGTCCTAAGCCTGAATTAGCGGAGCCAACCGAATAATCGCTCTGCTCTAAGCGAACAAGGGTCTTTTTCGCTTCTTTTTTGGTTTATCAGGAAGCAATTGCGAGTAAAGATTGTTAGGGTCAATACCAGAACAGATGGAGGAAATCGTGGAACTTATAACGCCACAATCTCGCTCAGCACAAACAAGTGCTGGTGGATTGGAAGATCGAGTTTATGACCGGTTGTTGAAGGAAAGAATTATTTTCCTTGGTTCGGTAGTTGAAGACTCCATGGCAAATGCGATCGCAGCACAGATGCTTCTGCTTGCTGCTGAAGATCCAGATAAAGATATCTATCTCTACATCAATTCACCTGGTGGTTCTATCTCTGCAGGCATGGCAATTTACGACACGATGCAATACATCAAGAATGACGTTGCAACAGTTGCGATGGGTCTTGCTGCATCAATGGGTCAATTCTTATTATGTGCCGGTGCTGCTGGAAAGCGATACGCATTGCCACATGCACGAATCATGATGCACCAACCTTCTGGCGGAATTGGTGGAACTGCAAGTGATATCAAGATTCAAGCAGAACAAATGTCTTTTACTAAAAAAGGAATGGCAGAATTAATCGCATTCCATACTGGCCAAAAAATAGAAATCATCGAAGCTGATTCAGATCGCGACCGCTGGTTTGCTGCTGAAGAAGCTAAAGAATATGGATTTGTGGATCACGTTGTGAAATCTGCAGGCCAAGTAGCAGGAAGTGGCGGTACCGCTCGATGAAACAATCCGACCTAATCAATCAAGTAAGTCGTTATGTGCTCCCAACAATCGAAGAGCGCACTAGCTATGGATACAAGCGCCTTGATCCTTATACAAAATTGTTTGAAGAGCGCATTATTTTCCTTGGCCAAGCAATAGATGACACTGTTGCAAACGATGTCATGGCGCAACTTTTAACTTTGGAATCAATGGATCCAGATCGCGACATCATGATGTACATAAACTCACCAGGTGGATCATTTACTGCCCTAACTGCAATTTATGACACTATGCAATTTGTCCGCCCAGATGTAATGACCATCTGTCTTGGTCAAGCTGCATCGGCTGCTGCGGTACTACTTGCTGGCGGAACTGCTGGAAAGCGTTATGCGCTAGAGCATTCACGAATTTTGATTCACCAGCCATATAGCGAAGGCGGCGGACAAGGTTCCGATATTGAAATTCAAGCTAGAGAAGTGATGCGCATGCGAACACTTCTTGAAGAAATGTTAGCTAAGCACTCTTTGCGTCCAAAGGAAGAGATTGCTAAGGACATTGAACGCGACAAGATTCTTACATCAGCTGAAGCAGTTGAGTACGGATTAATTGATCAAATTCTCGCTTCGCGTAAAGCTTCTAAGAAGTAATTACTCTAAGGGCGAACAGCTTTTTCGTAATTTACGCATACTAATCACCACGCAATTAAGCGCTTCCGCGTACCCTTGCCATAACGGATTCCCCGCGTTGAGAAGAGGACGTAATGACACGCATCGGTGAAAGCGGTGACCTGCTTAAATGTTCTTTCTGCGGAAAGACACAAAAGCAAGTTAAGAAGTTAATTGCTGGTCCTGGTGTATATATCTGTGATGAGTGCATCGAGCTCTGTAATGAAATTATTGAAGACGAGCTAACCGAAAGCACCTCACTTGGAATTCAAGAACTTCCAAAACCAACGGAGATATTTGATTTCCTAGATCAATATGTCATTGGTCAAATCCGCGCTAAGAAATCTTTATCGGTTGCGGTTTATAACCACTATAAGCGGATTAAATCTGGCGATGGAAAACGCGAAGACGGCGTAGAGCTAGCCAAGAGCAATATTTTATTACTTG
>CAIRHO010000038.1 GCA_903878415.1 uncultured Actinomycetes bacterium | reverse complement strand
TGAAACTTCAAATCTATGGCCATTGACTTCAGTTATAAAGGTCTCGGTTTTCGCAGAATTAGAAATTGTGTTGGTGCCACCTTGGAACATTGGGATTTCATTTACAAATTCGCTCTCTATATAACTTGTATAAACTTTAAAGTTCTCGGCAAATGCCGGATCTTCAACAATGGCTCTATGGAATGGTAGGGCAGTTGCCAGACCTTCAACTTGGAATTCAGCTAGCGCTCGTTTTGCTCTTGAAATTGCTTCGGCTCTAGTTGCTCCAGTAACAATTAGTTTTGCAAGAAGCGAGTCAAAGTTTCCACCAATTACATCACCTGAAGTGAAACCGGCATCGACTCTAACTCCTGGACCACTTGGAACTTGCCACTTCGTGATGGTGCCTGGTGCTGGCAAGAAAGATCGCCCAGGATCTTCCCCATTAATTCTAAATTCTATGGAATGCCCACGAATAATTGGATCTTCATTCTTTATTTTTTCACCCATAGCGATTCGGAATTGCTCTCTAACTAAATCAATTCCAGCAACTTCTTCACTAACCGGATGTTCTACTTGCAACCGGGTATTAACTTCCAAGAACGAGATAGTGCCGTCAATTCCTACCAAGAATTCGCATGTGCCAGCTCCAACGTAACCAGCTTCTTTCATAATTGCTTTACTAGATCGGTAAAGTTCTGCATTCTGCGCTTGCGTTAAGAAAGGTGCTGGCGCTTCTTCAACTAATTTCTGATGGCGCCGCTGCAAAGAACAGTCTCTAGTGCTTACAACCATTGCATTTCCGTGTTGATCAACTAGAACTTGAGTTTCAACATGTCTTGGTTTATCAAGGTATCGCTCAACAAAACATTCACCGCGACCAAACCCGCTGATCGCTTCCCGCACTGCCGATGCAAAAAGTTCTGGAATCTCTGCAAGATTGCGCGCAACTTTTAAACCGCGACCGCCACCGCCATGTGCTGCTTTAATTGCTACCGGCAAACCATGCGCCTTGGCAAAAGCTATAACTTCATCAGCGGAATCAACTGGGTCTGCTGTTCCAGCAACTTGTGGTGCGCCGACTTTTGCCGCTATCTTACGAGCAGAAACTTTATCGCCGAGCGCTCGAATTGCAGCTGGTGGCGGACCAATCCAAAGTAATCCTGCTGCGATAACTGCATCTGCAAAATCTGCGTTTTCGGAAAGGAATCCATATCCAGGATGAATTGCATCTGCACCAGATTTTTTTGCTACTGCAATAATCTTAGGAATATTTAAATATGTTTGCGCTCCAGTAATTCCATCTAAAGAGAATGCTTCATCAGCAAATTGAACATGTAGCGCGTTTCGATCTTCATCAGAGTAAACAGCAATACTTTTTAATCCATGATCTTTACATGCTCGTGCAACTCGTACCGCGATTTCACCACGGTTGGCAATCAAAACAGATTTCATTAGATAGTAACTTCCGATTTCACAGAACGGGAATTTGCAATTGCAAACCAGTCATATCCCAGATGATTAATAGTTTTGCGAAGCAAGGGCAGTGAAAGCCCAATTACATTACTGGTTTCGCCTTCAATCCGTTCGATGAATGGCGCACTTAGGCCATCAAGTGTAAAACCACCAGCTACTTGAAGTGGTTCTCCAGTGGCAACATAATCTGCAATTTCGCGATCGGACATGTCGGAGAAATACACTTTAGTAGATGCGATGTCGGATATTTCAACACCTTTAGCGGTATCAATAAAACAGTGGCCGGTGTGCAAAACTCCTGATTTTCCACGAAGCTCTTTACATCTAGCAATTGCGTTCTCTGGCGTTTCTGGCTTTCCTAAAGATTTTCCATTGAATTCAAATGTTGAGTCACAACCAATAACAATCGCGGGCTCGTTCAAGGTGGCTTTAGCGGTATGAGCTTTAACAATTGCTAGTGCCAGTACCAACTCCGCCGGCTTTAAGTTCTGGTATTCAGGAAGCTCTTCATTAACGCCACTAACTATAATTTCTGGTTCGATTCCAACAGAATTTAAAAGACGCCGTCTAGATGGCGAAGCCGATGCCAATATTATTTTCATTTTATTTACCGCTTACATTCTTACGGCCCATTATTAGCTCGCCACGCAATTGCGGCTTACCCCAATTACTTCGCTTGTTTACTGGTTTATCTTTTCGGGAATTGAGTGCGCTCTCAATTGCAGCTAGTTCAGAAGAATTTGGGGTGCCTTTAGTAACAGTGAAGTTCATTTTCTATTTATTCCTAAAGCGGAATATTTCCATGCTTTCGGGCAGGCAAAATATCGCGTTTGTTTCTAAGTGTACGTAGCGCCTTAGTGATGTAGCCACGAGTCTGACTTGGCTCGATTACGGCATCGATAAATCCACGCTCTGCGGCTAGGTATGGATTTGCAAGAGTATCTTCGTAATTCGCGATTAATTCCTTGCGAAGTTTTTCTGGATCTTTTGCTTCACTTAACTCTTTTCGATAAAGAATATTTACTGCGCCTTGCGCTCCCATTACTGCAATTTGCGCAGTTGGCCATGCAAGATTTATATCCGCACCTAGATGTTTAGATCCCATAACATCGTAAGCGCCGCCATATGCTTTTCTGGTAATTAATGTGACCATTGGAACGGACGCTTCGCCATATGCGTAAAGTAGTTTTGCACCGCGACGAATGATGCCATTCCATTCTTGATCTGTTCCAGGTAAGAAACCAGGAACATCTACCAGCGTAATTATTGGAATTCCATAAGCATCACAAGTTCGTACAAATCTCGCTGCTTTTTCGCTGGCATCAATATTTAGAGTGCCGGCTAGTTGTAGCGGTTGGTTCGCAACTACTCCAACTGAGCGACCTTCTACTCGACCAAAACCTATAACTATATTTGGCGCAAATAGCGATTGCACTTCTAAGAATTCTGACTCATCCAAAATTGCTTCAATGACTTTCTTAATATCGTAAGGTTGATTTGGACTATCTGGGATTAAAAGATCAAGCGATTTATCTAACGCTGTAACTTCATTGCTCTCGGTTGCCGCCAAAATTGGGGCTTCATCCATATTGTTACTTGGTAGATATGAGAGCAAAGCTTTTACATAATCAATAGCGTCATCTTCATTTTCAGCCAGGTAGTGCGAATTTCCGGTCTTGGCATTATGAGTATGAGCGCCACCAAGTTCTTCCATTCCTACTTCTTCGCCAGTAACAGTTTTAATAACTTCTGGACCTGTAATAAACATATGTGAAGTTTCGTTAACCATGATCGTGAAGTCAGTCATTGCAGGGGAGTAAACGGCACCACCAGCGCATGGTCCAAGGATTAATGAAATTTGTGGAATGACTCCAGATGATCTTGCGTTTCTTCTAAAGATTTCCCCATAACGTCCAAGGGATACAACGCCTTCTTGAATTCTGGCACCACCAGAATCATTAATTCCAATTAGTGGAATTCCATTTTTAAGTGCCAGGTCCATAAGCTTCACAATTTTTTCACCATAAACTTCACCTAAACTGCCGCCCATGACTGTGAAGTCCTGTGAGAAAACCGCAATGGTTCGACCATCTACAGTTCCATATCCAGTAACAACGCCATCACCGTATGGTCGACTATCTTGCATTCCAAAGTTAACGGAACGGTGTCTGGCAAATTCATCTATTTCAGTAAATGAGCCATCATCAACTAATTTTTCGATACGCTCGCGCGCGGTCATCTTCCCTTTTGCGTGTTGTTTTTCGATTGCGCGTGCAGAACCAGCGTGCACAGCTTCATCTAAACGCTTACGGAGATCTTCGATCTTGCCGGCCGTAGTATGAATGTCTTCGGTCATGGGCTTAAGGTACTAGGGAAATGAGGCGCAGTGATACACGTTCCGCTTAATCCGCAACGAATATCACAGGTGCTCGGCAATGGCTACTGGCGGGTAAAGGTAATTTCAGAAACAACATCAACCCAGAGCGAAATAATAAATAATTTTTCGCCATTACAACATGGTGATTTGCTAATTGCAGAATTTCAAAATAACGGTAGAGGTAGGTTGGATCGTAAATTTATCGCACCACCAATGCGTGCCATTCTTTTTTCAGCTTTTATAAAACCCGAACGTTTTATTTCAGAATGGGGTTGGTTGCCACTTGTTATCGGCGCATCGGTTGCCGAAGCACTTTCAAGAATTACTGGCAAAGAATTTTTAACAAAATGGCCAAATGATGTTCTCTTTGGAGAGAAAAAAGTCTGTGGAATTTTATGTGAAAGTAATTATGGTGGCGTCATCGTAGGAGTTGGAATAAATGTTAATTTTGACAGCTCTGAGCTCCCAGTTGATAACGCTGATTCACTAAATTTAATTATGGGTAAAGCAATTGAACGGGATTTAGTTCTTGCAGAAGTACTTACTCAAATCTCGAAAAATTTAGAATTATGGAATACGAGCAGCGCTGAGTTAATAAGTGAAACTTATATTAAGTATTCTGCAACTATCGGCACCGAAGTAAAAGTGGAACTTGGAAATGGCAAAGTAATTACCGCAAAAGCTCTTGGAATAAGTGAAGTTGGCGAGCTTTTGCTTGATGATGGCAGTGCAATTTCAATTGGAGATGTCACACACTTACGTTGATGGAAATACCCATTTACGGTAAGCATAAAATCTAAATAGAGTGCCGATTCCAACACCGATCACATTTGCGCTGATATTGTCAGAAAGCGCGGAATGAAAATCTAATACATATCTAGAAAAAGCGAGAGCTAAAGTACCAATGCCTAACCCAACTAGGTTGAGCGCAAAGAAGAGGGTGACTTCGCGATGCATCTTTCCTTTTGGCCGATCGCGCCAAGTCCAAAACCTATTACCGAAATAGGCCACAATTATTGATGCAATACCCGAGATTATTGAGCCAGTTAGCGGCTTCTCCGCAAATATTGCGTTTGGTATATGTACCAATAGATTGAATCCACCAACTGAAATTACATAAGCAACCGCGCCTACGCTCCCAAATTTCATCAACTCGTGGCGAATGTCGAGCAATCTCTTAATCACTCGTGGAGTCTAACCACCAAATATCGTTTTACTTGGCCAGCAAGTAATCTTGCGGCATGAGTGGCGGCGTTAAATTTCCAACAGTAGGCGTAATTGGAGCTGGCCAATTAGCGCGAATGATGATCGCTCCTGCAATTGCCCTAGGAATTAATTTAAAGTTGTTTGCAGCTTCAAGTGATGATTCTGCAGCGATAGCTGCCGACCATGTTGTTGGTGACTACTTAAATCCAGAGCAAGTATTGGCTTTTGCTAAAAGTTGCGATGTTCTTACATTTGAACATGAATTAATTCCAAATTCAATTATTAAAGTTTTGGAGGAGAACGGGATCGCCGTGCGGCCCAACTCTAGCGCCTTTATATACTCGCAGAATAAAGCGGAAATGCGAAAAGTTCTACAAGAAAATAATTTGCCTAGTCCAAAGTGGGAGTTATATACCGGCGCAAAACCTACTGAAATTTCATTCCCATTAATTGCTAAATCTATTTCGGGCGGGTATGACGGTCGGGGAGTTTGGGTTGTTGGTAGCGAGTCCGAATTAGCAGAGATTCTAAAAATTCAGCCGAGTCTTTTGTTGGAGGAGAAGTTAAAGTTCACAACTGAAATAGCGGTGATGGTGGCACGTTCACCTCATGGACAAGCCGCTACTTGGCCGCCTACTCTTACAATTCAACGTGACGGAATTTGCATTCAAACCATTACGCCTGCGCCAGACTTATCGGATACGCTAAAAGTTTCCGCGCAAGAAATTGCGCTAAAGATCGCCGATGTAATTGGATTAGTTGGCGTAATGGCGGTTGAACTATTCGTTGTAGATGATCAACTTGTTGTTAATGAGTTAGCAGCCAGACCGCATAATTCTGGGCATTGGAGCATTGAAGGTTCGGTTACTAGCCAATTTGAGCAGCACTTAAGAGCGATTTTAGATCTTCCGCTTGGCGATACATCAATGAGGGCTGAATTTGCCGTGATGGGAAATGTATTGGGTGGTGCGAAGACCGATATGTATCGACCATATTTACACCTTTTTGCGCGGACTCCGTACTTAAAAGTACATCAATATCGAAAAGAAGTTAGAGCGGGACGCAAAGTTGGACACGTAACTGCGATTGGCAATAACCTTACAACCTTAGAAAGTGAAGTTTCACATGCAGTCAATTACATGAATGGGGCAGTAGATGAGTAATAACTCACGAATTGCTCTAGTTATGGGTTCCGATTCTGATTGGCCGATTATGCAAGAAGCCGCTGAAATTCTTGATGAATTTAAAGTCAGATTTGAAGCCCAAGTTCTATCGGCTCATCGAATGCCTGACGAAATGGCGGATTTTGCAAAGCAAGCTAGAGCTAATGGTTTCGAAGTAATAATTGCCGGTGCAGGTGGTGCTGCACATCTGCCGGGCATGATTGCTTCGCTTACTACGCTTCCAGTAATTGGCGTACCGATTCCGCTTAAAACTTTAGATGGCATGGACTCGCTCTTATCAATAGTCCAAATGCCGGCCGGAATTCCCGTAGCAACTGTAGGAATTGGAAATGCAAAAAATGCTGCACTATTAGCGCTTCGAATTATCGGAGCTGCAGATATTTCGATTGCGACGCAATTAGATGGCTACGCAATTAAATTACATGACATAGCAATTGAAAAAGGTAGAAATTTGCAGACTAAACGGAACCAACGCACTGGCTTCTAATGTTGGTGAGTTCGACCTAACGCTCTAAATTTCCATCCGGCAGCTAACCATTTTTCCCGATCTAAATGATTTCTACCATCAATGATAATTGCGCTCTTAACTAATTTCTTTATAGCAACAGGATCCAAATCTTTAAACTCTTGCCACTCTGTTAGATGCAAAACTAAATCAGCATTTTTTAAACAATCTGTTGCGGTTACAGCAAAAGTTAAACGAGGAAATCTTGCCTGTGCATTAGCGTTTGCTTTTGGATCATAAATAATTACATCAGCCCCAGCGGCATGAATTTGGGCTGCAATATCTAACGCTGGCGAATCTCGAACGTCATCGCTATCAGGCTTAAATGCGGCACCTAATACTGCGATCCGTTTCCCTTTTAGATCTTCCGAGAGATCAGCTCGAACTAGTTCGATCATGCGCTGCCTTGCTCGTAAATTTATTGCATCAATTTCGCGTAAGAATTCTAGAGCTTGGCGCGCGCCTAATTCATCAGCGCGTGCCATAAATGCGCGGATATCTTTAGGTAAACAACCGCCGCCAAAACCAATTCCAGCTTGTAAAAAGCGCGAGCCAATCCGAGGGTCATAACCAATTGCTCGTGCAAGTACAGTTACATCTCCTTCGGCAGCTTCACAAACTTCCGCCATTGCGTTGATGAATGAAATCTTTGTCGCGAGGAATGAATTAGCCGCAACTTTCACCAACTCTGAAGTTGGTAGATCCGCGCGAATCCAAGGGATGCCAGTTTCAAGAAGTTGGGCGTAAACTTCTTTAAGAATATTCTCGGCATTATCGTTTGTAACGCCAACTACCAACCGATTCGGCCGCAGCGTATCTTCCACGGCAAATCCTTCTCGTAAAAATTCTGGATTCCAAGCTAAATCAGCGCCGGGGTTTACAGCTTTCAAACGATTTAATAACCGTTGCGCAGTGCCAACTGGAACTGTTGATTTACCAACAACAAGCGAACCCTTTTTAGCATGTGGCGCAACAGCTTCTAGCGCAGCATTTACATAAGTTAAATCTGCCGCCAAACTTCCTTTTTGTTGCGGTGTTCCGACGCAGATAAAGTGCACATCGCAATCTTTGATTTCGGAAATGTCGGTGGTGAAATGCAATCGTCCAGAATTAACCTCTTGTTCAAGTAATTCCTCTAAACCTGGTTCGTAAAAAGGAACTTTACCTTTTGAAAGTGCAGCAACTTTCGCTGCTTCAACATCGACACCGATTACTTCAAAACCGAGTGAGGACATTGCGGCTGCATGAGTAGCCCCAAGATAACCAGTTCCAATTACTGAAAATTTAAGCACGTTTTAGATCTCCCTTGATTAACTTTGACCAGTTTACTTCAGCGACCCGCATGGATTTTCTTCAGCGGTCCGAGTCTTAAATTTATCTACGATTGAGGGAGAAGCCGATGGTGAAGCTGAGGGCTTCACCTCATCAATAATGGCTTGGTCATCCTTTAGTCGTTGCCATAACTCTGGGGCGAGCACGGGATCCCACAAGACTGCGGCGGTTACGCCATTCGAGTTATAGTTATAAAACTTCAACGGAACGGTGAGAGTTCTGACTTTAGATGCGGATAAATTTCGCAATTGTTTTCCAAGCGTTAGCAAATCACCTTTATTTAAAGATTCATCGGTAGTTACTGCAGCTAGCGCAGAATTTAAAAAGCTAATAAGTTTTATTGGATTGAGTAAGACGCCAGCGCTAGTTGCTTTTCGCAGAACGGCACTCATAAATTGTTGCTGTCTCTGCATTCTTCCTAAATCACCCATGCCATCGAAGTCTCGAGTACGTACATATTTCAGCGCCTCTATCCCATCGAGAGTGTGCACGCCTGCTGTCATTACTAAATGACTCTTCGGATCTTTGATATCAACTTTTGAACAGACTTGAATTCCGCCCAGTGCATTAATCATTTTCGCAAAGCCGGCAAAATTTACTTCAACGTAGTGATCAATTCGAAGAGTGGTCATTTCTTCAATTGTTTTAATTAAGAGCGGTGCGCCGCCCCAGTTAAAAGATGAGTTAATTTTTGAATAAACTGATGCATGAACTTTGCCAGAACTATCGGTGTAGCTTGGAATATGGGCAAATGTGTCGCGTGGTATCGAAATTAAAACGGCTTTATCTCGTTTTTTTGAAATATGAACGAGCAACATCGTGTCAGATCTCTTACCTGCTGCAGTTTTTACACTACCAACTCGGAGCGCTTTTAACTCTTCCTTAGTTAAACCTTCTCGAGTATCAGAACCAACCAAAAGGTAGTTAACTGCGGATGAAGATTTTTCAGGACGATTTCCTATCCCACCAAATGCATCTACACGATTTATGGAGGCGGTAATTTTGCCAAGCCCTAATGTAGCTATTGCAGAGATTACAACGATGACTATAGAGAGAACGGTAAAAAACCGAATTGCCCGCGTTGATTTCACCGTCGTAGCGTAATTGGACGATACGGTTTAGGGGCTATGACAAGCCCAATTCGCACAGGTGAAACTGCGCACTCCAATTTTCCAGCCGTTTCTGTGATTTTGCCGGTATTAAATGAAGCGATGCACCTTAAACAATCTATAGCCACAATACTTTCACAGAGTTATCAAGGTGAAATTGAAGTAATTATGGCAATAGGTCCTTCTCATGATGGAACAATTGAAATTGCCCAAGATATTTCTCGCCAAGATTCGCGGGTTTTATTGATCGATAGCCCAACCGGAAGAACTCCAAATGGCCTTAATTTAGCCATTGCTAAAGCACGACATGAAATTATTGTAAGAATTGATGGTCATTCAGAAATTGATAAAACTTATATTGCTGATGCAGTTGAAACGCTTGAAAAAACCGGCGCAGTTAATGTTGGTGGAATTATGGCTGCCGAAGGTGTCACCAATTTTCAGAAAGCAACTGCACGCGCGATGCGTTCGATCATCGGAGTTGGTCCATCAAAATTTCACACCGGTGGTAAGTCAGGCCCAGCCGACACTGTTTATCTCGGAGTTTTTAAAAAGAGCGCGCTCCTTCAAATTGGAGGATTCGATGAGAGATTTACTAGAGCGCAGGATTGGGAAATGAATTATCGATTGCGAAAAGCTGGTGGCGCAATTTGGTTTGACACTCGACTAGTCGTGACTTACCGACCTCGCTCAAATATTCAAAAACTCGCACGTCAATACTTTGAATATGGGAGATGGCGCAGAGCCATCGCACGTTCCTATCCAGAGACGGTCAGTGTTCGATATTTAGCTGCCCCGGTAGCGCTATTGATAAATCTATTTTCAATTATTTTTGGAGTATTTTTACATGAGATATTTTTAATACCAGTTTTATGTTACATAGCTCTAATTACATTTGGTGGACTTCTTGTTGGAAAAAGTTGGCAAGAGCGAATTCGATTGCCGTTTATTCTGATTGCAATGCATATGTCTTGGGGGTGGGGATTTATCTCCTCGCCTCGCAAGCTAATGTCCTAAAACCCTTAATATAAGTAAGGTAATCTTTCGACAGAGAGATTTTGGAGAAAGATTCTGATTATGAGCGCGATTGATGTATTCGAGCCATTTCATCGGGGCTTGCCGCCATTTAAGAAGTATGCGAAACAACTTCTCGGTCGGAGAGCTTTTATCTCTGAATTCGCAAAATCTGAATTGCGTCGTCAGAATTTCGGTTCACCACTAGGTCAGGTTTGGCTAGTACTTAATCCACTATTACTTTCGGCAGTTTATTTTCTCTTGATCATAATTATCAGTGGCCATACCAATTCGGGTAGATATGCACATCTCACTGCTGGACTCTTCGCTTTTTATCTAATTACTAACTCCATAACCGCTGGCGCTAAATCTGTGACCGCTGGTGGTCGACTAATTCTAAATTCTGCATTTCCAAGAATTATGCTGCCGATTGCAGCATCGGTTGTTGCTCTCTTTAAATTTATGCCAACTTTAGCTGTGCTATTCCTGCTGCACTTGATTCTTGGCCTACCATTCACAGCGGCCTTACTTTGGGCTATTCCGTTAGTCCTTATTTTTTATATTTTTGCATTAGCATGCGCGATTCTTTTCTCATGTATAAATGTTTATTTTAGGGATATTCAAAACTTATTGCCTTACTTAACTCGGACGCTCCTATATTTATCACCAGTCTTATATGAATCTTCAGCATTAACCGAAAAGTTAAATTTTTTAAGAGTAATCAATCCACTATACCCAATGCTTGATTCTTGGTCTCGGGTAATGGTTAAAGGCGAGCTGCCATTTGCTAGCGATATTCTCCAAGCAACAATCTGGTCATTTGCACTCCTAGTTATTAGTTCTTATCTCTTCTTATCGAGGGAGCGTGAGTTCGCTGTCCGCATCTAACTTAATTCCACATAATCGCGGCGAGGTTGCGGTATCAATACAGAATCTCAATGTTGTTTATAAAACTACGCTAGAAAAGCGACCAACTTTAAAGAACCGGTTAATGCTATTTAGTGCTGGTAAGAAACAAACCCGAATTGTGAACGCCGTTGAAAATCTAAACTTAGAGATTTCATATGGTTCAGTCTTGGGAGTTGTTGGCGCAAATGGAGCCGGAAAATCGACGTTAATGCGGACAATTTCGGGAATATTGCCACCCACAAAAGGTCGTATTGAAGTTCATGGTTCGGTCAGCACGCTATTGGCACTTGGCGTTGGGTTCAGCCAAGAAATGACTGGTCGAGATAATGTGATTCTTGGTGGCTTGGCTGCTGGCCTTTCGCGAGTCGAAATAAATGCAAAGTTTGATGAGATCGTTGATTTTGCGGAATTACGGGAAGTCATTGATGCGCCAATGCGAACATATTCTTCCGGAATGTATGCAAGGCTAGCTTTTGCGGTTGCAGTAACTGTTGAACCAGATATTTTAATTATTGATGAAGCGCTCAGTACCGGAGATGCACACTTTAAAGTGAAATCATTAAACAGAGTTAAAGAACTCCGCGGCCATAATCGCGCACTAATTCTCGTAAGTCATGCATTAGCTACGATTGAAGAAGTTTGTAATGAGGTTATCTGGCTTCACAAAGGCGCTTTAATTCAAAAAGGCGATCCAACAACTGTGGTTACCGCTTATAAGAAGTTCTTAGAAGTGGGTAGCAGCCCAATGATCGATGAGGATGTATAGGGCAAGGCGAGAGTTGATACCTCTCGTTTATCTAATTTCTACGGCATTCCTAATTACATTCCTAGGAATTTCAACATCCAGAGCAGATCCAGCGCCTTCGGTATTTACTTTTAACGGTTCCGGATATGGTCACGGCGTTGGTATGAGTCAGATTGGTGCTCGCGGCCAAGCACTTGAAGGTAAGAGCGCGATTGATATTTTAAATTATTATTACCCAGGAACATCCGTAATTTCACAAAGCGATACCCAAACCATCCGAGTAAATATTGGCCATCTACAAAGCTCTGCAGAATTTTCACTCTTGAAGGAGACTGGAAGTTTCCAATTACTTAAAGGTGACCTTCAAATTGGCGCAATCGGAAGTGAAATTGGCAGTTATATTCGAGATATAAAGGTAAATTTCTTACTTTTTGGAAATACCATAATTCCACAATTAACATCACCAACGGCAAAATTCGCAGCTATTAACGGTGAAACAAGTTGGACTTTGCGTTGGAGTCCAGATGCAGTTATTAACTCAAAAATCACGACCCAAGCGATGCAATTGAAGTACGGCCAAATAAATTTAAAATTGGTGCAAACCAGTGCGGGTCCAAAATTAGAGATCACAAACTCACTAAAAATTCACGATGAATATCTCTGGGGGATTGGCGAAGTTCCTTCCTCTTGGCCGGCAGCAGCTTTGGAAGCGCAAGCGATAGCCTCTAGAACTTATGCACTAAACAAAATTAACACCGTTAAGAAAGATTGCGATTGTAATGTTTACGCAACTACGGCAGATCAAAACTTTGTTGGATATTCCAAAGAGAGTGAAGCGATTTATGGGATTCTTTGGAAAGCAGCTGTAACTAGAACGAGTTCTGATTCGAGTACATCTTTAATTGTTAGTTACAACAATAAGCCAGCAGCTACTTACTTTTTCTCATCAAGTGCCGGTGCTACTCAAAACGTAACCGAAGTCTGGGGTGGAACTATTCCTTACCTGACCGGAGTTCTAGATCCTTGGAGCTTGGACACAAAAATAAATCCACGTTATTACATTTGGCAGCGCGAACTTTCACAATCGGCCATGGCGTCCGCATTTGGGCTACCTGATGTAATTTCCTACCAAGTTTTAAGTAGAACTAAAACTGGCAGCGTACGAGCAATTTCGGCAATCTCTTCCACCGGCAAGAGCGCGGCGCTATCTGGCGAGGTGTTTCGCTCAAAAACTAAGCTGCCTTCAACTTGGTTTGATTTACCAACCCCGGCCGAAATAGATGCGCTCGCTGATATTTGCGTAATTCCAAATCGTAAATTTATTTACCAGCGAAATTTATGTTGATTAATTCTTATGCAAAACTGAATTCAAACCGCCCCAAGTACCTGTTCTATTTAGCGCTTGCAAGGCGCCGTTCGTAGAATTTCTTCGGAAAAGCAAACCAGATGCTCCGGAAAGCTCGCGGGCTTTAACAGTCGTACCATCCGGGAGTGAAATTACCGATCCGGCAGTTATGTAAACGCCAGACTCAACAACACAATCGTCACCAAGTGAAATTCCAATTCCAGAATTTGCGCCAAGCAAACATTTTTTACCAATAGATATAACTTCTTTACCGCCGCCGCTAAGTGTTCCCATAATTGATGCGCCGCCGCCGATATCGCTGCCATCACCAACAACTACTCCGGCAGATATTCGACCTTCAACCATTGAAGTTCCAAGGGTGCCTGCGTTGAAGTTAACAAATCCTTCATGCATAACGGTTGTGCCGGAAGATAAATATGCACCGAGGCGAACTCGGTCTGCGTCGGCAATGCGGATTCCCTCAGGGATTACGTAATCAACCATTCTTGGAAATTTATCTACTCCATAAATAGAGATATGACCAAAATGATTTCGCAAATCTTCTCTAACTTCATTGAAATTTGTGAGAGCGCAAGGTCCCACAGAAGTCCAAATTACATTTGCCAGAATTCCAAATATGCCATCAAGTGATTGGCCATGTGGTTTCACTAATCGATTAGAAAGTAAATGAAGTCTCAGATAAGCATCTACGGCATCAATTGGGGCTTCCAAAAGATTAATTTCTCGGAATACATTCTCTAATTTAACTCTGCGAATTTTTGCACTCGATTGCAGAGCTGGTGCAGTTAAGTCACGTTCTGTCTTGGCAACAGGGGCACCTAAGCCCAGAGTGTGAAATGTGACATCCAAAACAACGCCATCTGCTGCGAGAGTGGCAACACCGTAACCAAATGCTTTTTCGCTCATGTGAGAACGCTACCAATTCTGACTAGAGTTACGCCGTGCGAATAGCGGTTTATTGCTCATCATCGGTAAAAGTAGCGCCCGAAAATCTTAAATTGGGTTTTGACCTCGGTGTCGCGATTGCTTCCGCAGGACATGAACTTGTTTGGGGTGGCGGAAAAATTTCAGTAATGGGAACTGTCGCGCAAGGAGCGCGCTCTGTCGGTGGCAAAACTATTGGCGTAATTCCAGATCGGCTAATGAATATTGAATTTATAGATAATGAGAGCCATGAGATTTTGGTTGTTGAAGATATGCGCGAACGTAAAGGCAAAATCGAAGAGCTCTCCGATGCTTTTCTAGTGCTGCCAGGCGGTATTGGCACTTTGGAAGAATTTTTTGAAATCTGGGTCGGTAGGTATTTAGGTTTTCATGAAAAACCAATCGCAGTGATTGATCCCTTTGGAAGTTATGGCTCGTTACAAGTAGCACTTAATGATTTAACTCAAAATCATTTTATGAAACCTGGGCAGCACGATAAAGTTCTTTGGAGTAAATCAATTGATGACGCACTATTATATATAACTAAGTAGCCAGATGGAACTTTCTAAGTTTTCAGTAACTATTGAAATAGATTCAGATATCGAAACGGTATGGGAAAAGTTAACTGATTGGGAATCTCAAAGTAATTGGATGCTTCTCACCAAAGTTTGGAGCCAACGGACCCCAAATAGCATCGGAAGTAAAATTTTCGCATTTACTGGAATTTTTCCAAAACGTTTTCCTATTGAAAATAATTCAAAATTTGCAAGAATTGGAATCTTAGATGTTATGGAAATTACTGAGTGGAAACCTCCAACATTTTGCAAAGTCCTGCATTCTGGAAAAGTAATTAAAGGAATCGGAACTTTTGAATTAAGCAAAATTTCTGATCATCGAATCCGATTTCATTGGTATGAGGAAATCAAAGCTCCAGCATTAGTGCTCGTGCTAATCCGCCCCGGGATATTGCTCTCGGTGAGATACTCCCTTTGGCGTTTTGCGCGTTCCGTTGCTTGAAGCAACCGAGTAATCTCTGTAAGTGTGAGCTCACAAACTTTGGCGGAATTGATCGCCAATCTTCCAGAAGAGGAACGAATTGTGCTCTCGTTGCATTATGTGAAATCTATGTCGACTGACCAGATTGCGGTCACGCTCCATGTTCCAGAACGAGCGATTATCACCGTCCTCGCAGCGGGAAAAGCCCGCCTACATCAGAGCATTCCCTTCGATTTCCCTCAAGCACGATAAGTACGAGATACTTCTCCACCTACGCGTGAACAACTTTCCCGCTTCAGCCCTGAAGGAGTCCATAAATGGCAGCCATGAAACCTCGCACTGGTGATGGTCCGATGGAAGTTACCAAAGAGGCTCGTAGCTTGGTTATGCGGATTCCGCTTGAAGGCGGCGGCCGGTTGGTTGTTGAGTTGAATCAAGAAGAAGCTAGAAACCTCGCTGACGTGTTGCATGCAGCGGTAGCCCTTATTAAAAAATAGTTCTTAACTACTTCCTAGCTTAAACTTTCGGGCTCGAATTCGTAGCGCAACGGCGGCTATCAAAATCCCCACTGGCAAAGTAATTACGATGCCCATAGTTGCCGCACTTAAATCTGCACCAACCAAACTAAGTTGTGCAAAAAGTAATGAAACCGAAAGCCCGAGCGTTCCGAGAATTCCAACTAAAAGATAATCGGTAATGGCAAACTCACTTTTTTCTCGTGTAATTCGGATCGCAATCCAAGCTCCGAAAAGAATACCTATTGGTTTCCCAATCAAACGAGAGATTAAAAGTGAAATCGTAATTGGGTTGGTTAAATTATCTAAAGTAAAATTTACTGGAACTGCGAGAGCAGTGAAAATAAAAATTGGCACCACTATGAAACTTGAGATCGGCGTCCAAATACGAAGCGCCTCTTCAGCACTTACTTGATCAGGATCATCATCATGCGAACCTGGCATAACCAATCCAAGCACTACGCCACTTACGGTTGGGTGAATACCAGATTTGTAGGTGCAGTACCAAACTAGGAGCGCAACTAAGAAAGAGAGCGCACCTAATTGCAAATTCCTAGTGCTGTGGTAAAAAATAAAAAGCGAAAGAATTGCGCCTAATAACCAAGTAAATTGCAAAGAATCTGTAAATCTGAATGCAATAACTATTATCGATCCAACGTCATCCATAATGGCTAGCGCTAATAGAAATCCGCGAAGCGCAATCGGCAAACCTTTACCAAAAATAATCAAGGCAGCTAGTGCGATTGGCAAGTCAGTTGCCATCGGAACACCCCAAGCACTAGCACTACCAGTTAACAAATTTGCGAAAAATAGGTAAAGCAGCGCAGGGGTAGCCATACCAAAGAGCGCACCAAGAGCGGGCACAAGTGCGGCTTTCCAAGATTTCAATACGCCCCAACGAACTTCGTTGCGAAGTTCTAATCCAGCTACGAAGAAAAAGATTACGAGCGCACCATCTGAGACCCAATGTGAAAGTGAAAGATTCAGATCTAGGAAGCCATACTCCATACCCAATGTACTAACGAGCCAATTTCCGCTATTTGCTAGATATAGAGAGAGGAGGGCTACCGGCAATAAAAGTACGGCTGCGCTCGATTCGGACTTAAGAATCAGATTCAACGCCGAGAGCCGTCGCACAACTTCTCCTTTTTTTCGTTAGCGTCCGCACTATGAATAGAGCGGTCCCAAAACTATCGAGCCTAGAGCTGCAGTTCCAGAGTACCGAAAACTCGAAGCTTCTTGCGGGAGTACATGCAATCGCACTCCCATTAGTTGTAGATGAAACCGGTGCAAGAGTAGCTAGCGTAAAAGGATTTGAACGGACTCTTGAAAAAATAACTGGCATTTCCTTTGAGAATGAAATTGAAAAATTCGGAACGCCACTTGTCGGGAAAGTTGGCGAATTAATTGAAATTTTACTCTCCGGTGATAAAACAAAGTTACAGAAGATTTTCTTAGTCGGAGTTGGGACTGGCACGCCGTCAGATTTGCGTAAAGTCGGTGCACTACTTGGTCGAAAAGTTAAAGGCAGTAGTACTCATCTGCTATCGGCTTGCTCGGCAGATAGTGAATCCATAAAGGCTCATGCGGTTGCGTTAGCGCTCGCTACATACACTTGGGCCGAAAAAAGTACGCCAGCACCAGAAACTCCACGTTTTTCCATAATGGGCAAATTTGTAAAAGAGATTGAACTCGCGCAGATTGAAATCGAATCTGTATGGATTGCGCGAAATTTAATTCACACTCCTGCCAATATCGCGACACCAGCCTGGTTGGCTAGCCAAGCAAAAATGCTAGCCAAACATCCTGATGTGAAAGTAACAGTGAAGAGCGGAGAAGAATTGGCTGAGTTTGGTGGTCTTCGAGCAGTGGGTAATTCCTCGAGAATTCATTCACCTAGATTTGTTCAAGTTGCTTATGCGCCGCGCGGATCTAAGAATTGGAAACATGTCGTTTTAGTTGGCAAAGGAATCACTTTTGATACTGGTGGCGTTTCGTTAAAACGTCCCTACGACACGATGATGGCGATGAAGAGCGATATGGCGGGTGCAGCCGCAATTTTGGCAACAGTCGTAGCCGTTTCTAAGTTAGCTCCAAATGTTCGAGTAACAGCGCTAATGATGTGTGCAGAAAATGCATTTTCTGGAAGTGCACAGAGACCATCGGATGTAATTAAGCATTATGGCGGAACGACTGTTGAAGTTATAAATACCGATGCCGAAGGGCGTTTAGTTTTAGCAGATGGCCTAGCGTTTGCAGATAAGAATTTAGATCCAGATTATTTAATTGATGTTGCAACGTTGACCGGCGCAGCAACTCTTGGCCTCGGTCGCCAATACGCTGCGATGTATACCCGGGACGCTAAGTTAGCTAAGAAATTACATGAAATTGGTGAAATTTCTGGTGATCGAGTTTGGCATATGCCGCTAGTTGATGATTACGAAGTTGCGCTTGAAAGCGATATTGCAGATTACAACCACTGCAGATAAATTTCACTTCTCGGCAGGTTCAGTAACTGCGGCGCTATTTTTAGAGAAATTCGTAGGAAAGCGCAAGTGGGTACATTTTGATATCGCTGGTCCAGGTCGATCCGAAGTTGATGCAGGAGAGTATGTAAAAGGAGGAACTGGTTTCTCAGTTCGACTTTTAACTGAATGGATCGCAACTCTGTGAGTATCCAGCGCGGAGATATGAATTCATTCTCCGAAAATTATTTACCGGAAGATACAGTTACGCAACGGGCTCGGGCTCGTGGCGACGAAATTGGAACTTTAAATACTACGCCGATTGTCGGTTCACTACTTCGGTACTTAACACATTTGGTTGGTGCAACTTCAGTAGTAGAAGTTGGAACTGGTTCTGGCGTAAGTGGATTATGGATATTCAAGGGTCTAGCAAAACAGGGAGTGCTTACTTCAATTGATGAAGAAGCTGAAAATTCTAAAATTGCTCGAACTGCTTTTGAAGATGGCGATATTAATGCTGCGCAATATAGATTAATCACTGGTAACACTCGAGATGTAATTTCGAAACTAGCCGATAGTCTTTATGATTTGTTTGTGATTAGAGATTTTGAAGACTTACTTGAATCAGTAGATCAAGGTTTTCGGGCACTGCGTCCGGGCGGCATTCTCTTAATTGATAGCGCACTTGGTGGCGGTAAAGTTGCTGATCCAACCCAACGTGATCCAATAACAATTTCACGAAGGGAAACCATTAAGTCAATTAAAGAGACAGATGATCGCTGGGAGCCAATGTTATTACCTCTTGGCGAAGGTGTTCTCGTAGCCACAAAATTAAATTAATTTAAATTAGGAGCAATTATATGTATCAAGAGATCGTCCCAGCCTGGTGGTCCCATCCTGATCGCGATGTAACTGTTACTCGAAAAGCACCGCGCAAGCCAGTATCTGGCACGATAGCTATCGCGCTGATCGCTGGAATTATCGGAGGCATTGGTGGTAATTACTTTGGCAGCGGATCTATTTCAGCAAAAAACGTTAAATTGGTTTCGGCTAGTAGCACTATAGAACGGCAACCGGATTCCATAGCTGGAATTGCTGCCCGAGTTTTGCCTTCGGTGGTTTCGATAACAGTCAATACTTCATTGGGGGGAGCATCAGGTTCTGGTTTTGTAATTCGTAGCGATGGCTACATTCTTACAAATAATCACGTCATTGCTAATGCTGCAGATCAAAAAGGTGAAATTAAAGTTACATTAAATGATGGAAAAACTTTTGGTGCAAGAATCCTTGGAAGAGATGCTGCATATGATCTTGCAGTTTTAAAAATTTCCGCAACCGGACTGTCTGCGCTGCAATTTGGTGACAGCGATGCAATCCAGGTTGGCGATAATGTGATCGCAATTGGATCACCATTGGGCCTTTCTGGAACGGTAACCTCCGGAATTATCAGCGCAAAAAATCGCGCCGTAACATCAGGATCTGGAACTAACGAAAGTTCATTTATTAATGCGCTACAAACCGATGCTGCAATTAACCCAGGAAATTCAGGTGGGCCATTAGTTGATTCAACTGGAGCTGTCGTTGGAGTTAACTCGGCAATCGCAACACTTCGTTCTTCTTACGGTAGCCAATCAGGTTCAATCGGTTTAGGTTTTGCAATTCCGATTAATCAAGCAAAGAAGACTGCAGAGCAATTAATAAACACCGGGAAAGCAACTTACCCAATTATGGGAGTTATGGTTGACACCTCATTCACTGGCACTGGATCGAAGATTTCAGATCGCTCTGGCTCTGTAGTTGCAGATGGTCCAGCCGCAAAAGCGGGGTTAACGGCTGGCGATGTCATCTTGAAAATTGACGGGGTTGTGATTAATTCCTCTGATGAATTAATAGTGGCAATTCGATCACATGATGTTGGCGATGTTATTTCAGTTACATACTCTCGCAGCGGAAAAGTTTCGACGGTAAAAGTTACGTTAGCTGCCGCTAAGAACTAACCGCGATTTGGGCTGGTTGAGGAGTCTGCAAACTTAACCCTAGTATTGGGCTATGTTCGATATTGGCGCTGGCGAGATGATTGGTTTAGGAATAATTGCAATTTTCCTAGTCGGCCCAGAACGCTTACCCAAGCTAGCCGTTGATGCCGCAAAATTATTAAAAAAAGCGCGGAATCTCTCTCAATTAGCCACGACGCAATTGCGCGAAAATCTTGGACCAGGCTTTGAAGATTTAGATGTAAAGGATCTACACCCAAAAACTTTTATTAAGAAACATTTAAATGAAGTTATCGAGGACAATGCAAGCGCAGTAAAAGAGATTAAAGAAATTAAAAAAATTACAAAACTAGACCCAGAAATATTATGACGCTTTCGAAAATAAATGCTGCACTTGCTACCGTTTCCGATCCAGAGCTTCATAAGCCGCTTACAGAATTAGGAATGGTTGAATCGGTTGCATTTGATTCTGGTATAGCGACACTTGGAATTTTATTAACAATTTCTGGATGTCCGATGCGCGATCGACTAACTGCCGACATAACCAAAGCAGTTACGGCGATTTCGGAAGTTAAAGAAGTTAAAATAAATTTCGGCGTAATGAACGAAGCGCAACGCGGTGCAGTTAAAAAACTTTTGCAAGGCGGCAGAGAGAAAATAATTCCGTTTGCACAGCCAGATTCGCTTACTAGAGTTTTCGGAATAGCTTCTGGAAAAGGCGGAGTAGGAAAGTCTTCAGTTACAGTCAATCTTGCAGTCGCAACTGCTAAGCGTGGGTTTAAAGTTGGAATTTTAGATGCTGACGTATATGGCCATTCAATCCCGCGATTAATGGGATTAGAAGGCCAGCGACCAACTGCCATAGATCAAACTTTTATTCCGCTAGAAGCGCATGGCGTGAAAGTTGTCTCAATGGAGATGTTTAAGCCAGAACGTTCAGATCCGATTGCATACCGAGGTCCGCTATTACATCGCGTACTTGAACAATTATTGACTGATGCGTATTGGGGCGATCTTGATTTTCTTTATTTAGATCTACCGCCAGGAACGGGTGATATCGCAATCTCGCTTGGTCAATTAATTCCAGCTTCCGAAATATTGGTAGTAACCACACCGCAAATTGCTGCAGCTGAAGTAGCCGAACGTGCCGGTCGAATCGCCCATCAACTCAAACAGCATCTGCTCGGAGTTGTCGAAAATATGTCTGAGTTTCCTTGCCCACATTGTGGGGAATCAATTTCATTATTTGGTCAAAATGGCGGGGCAGAAACAGCGGCTCGATTAAGTAGTTTGCTTGGCGCTGAAGTTCCATTGCTTGCAAAAATACCATTTGATCCAAACCTTAGAGAAGGCGGCGACACTGGAACGCCACTTGTTCTGCGAAACCCTGAATCAAATGCGGCAAAAGCACTTGAAGCGATTGTCGATCAATTAACAGTGAGAAATAAATCTTTAGTTGGCGTCCGGCTTGGACTTAATACTTGAGTTCTTTACAATTTCTTCAACTGCATCTTGTAATTCACTACGTACGAAATCACGGGTAGCAATCTCACCGATAGCAGTTCGCAAACTCGCAAGCTCTCTTGTTAAGTATTCGGTATCTGCAAGATTTCGATCATCTCGAGCGCGATCTTCTTGGTATTGAATTCGATCTCGATCCGCTTGTCGATTCTGGGCCAACAAAATTAGCGGTGCTGCATAAGAAGCTTGCAATGAAAGAATTAACGTCAAGAATATAAAAGGGTAGCTATCAAAGCGCCACTTATCAGGTGCTAACGAATTCCATAACGCCCAAGAGAGCACAAAGACTGTCATGTAAACCAAGAAGCGAGCAGTGCCAAGAAAACGCGCAAATTTTTCAGAGAGCGCACCAAAAGTTTCTGGATCATAAGATGGCCGGATTGAACGGCGCGCTTCGCGAGGTGTATCTAAACCTTTAAACCGTGCCATCTCTATTCCTCCGCTTTCGTGCTATTAATTTCTGAGCCGTTTAATCCATTGTTATTTGCATGGCGCCAGTTTTCAGGTAACAAGTGATCCAAAACATCATCGACTGTAACTACACCAAGCAATCTCTCGTTAGGGTCCACAATTGGCACTGCCAACAAGTTGTAACTTGCTAGATAAGAGGAAACCTCGCTAAGTGGAACTTCAGGAGCTAGTGGAGTAGTCGTAATATCAACTATCGCACCTAGCAAAGTAGCTGGTGGCTCGCGCAATAATCGTTGAAAATGCACAATTCCAATAAATCGTCCGGTTGGCGTTTCTAATGGTGGGCGGCAAACATAAACTTGCGATGCTAGAGCTGGTGGAATTTCACTCTGTCTTACAGTCGCAAGTGCTTCTGCAACTGAAGTATCCGCTGTCAACACAATTGGTTCGGTTGTCATCATTCCACCAGCTGAATAATCTTCGTAACGCATCAAGCGCCGAACATCTTCTGCTTCATCTGGCTCCATTAATTCTAAAAGTGTATGAGCGCGTTCTTGCCCGATTTCGCGGAGTAAGTCAGCAGCATCATCAGGATCCATTTCGCTAAGCACATCCGCGGCTCGCTCGCCTTCAAGTTCTGCAAGAAGTTCTACACGTGCGGCTTCATCCATCTCTTCGAGAACATCTGCAAGTCGCTCATCATCTAAAGCTCGCGCAACTTCAACTCGACGTTTTAGTGCTAAATCATGTAATACCAATGCAAGGTCTGGAGCTCGTAAGTTTGCCAAAGTTGCAAGCAAATTACTAACACCTTGATTAGATTCCAAAGTTGCAATTCCAGAAATGTTTTCCCAATCAACTGTTGATGAAGCGCCACGACGACGCAGGCCACGACTTTTTCGCATGACATGTACGCGGGTTAGAAACCAATCACCGGTGCGATTAATTTCCATCGCAATATCTTCAACCAATACTGCTTCGGCAGAACTTTCCAAAGTAACAGTTCGATCAAGCAGTTCACCTATGACCAACATTTCACTTTGACGTTTTTCGTAACGGCGCATATTTAGAGTTCCAGTAATAACTACAGTGCCGTTCTCAATTGAAGTAACGCGAGTAATTGGAATAAAAATTCGACGCCTTGGTGGTACTTCAACAATTAAACCTAAAACACGAGGTGGTTGATTATTTGTGCGCAGGGTCGCCACAGCATCTCGCACCTTGCCAACTTGATCCCCATTGGGTTCAAAGACTGCCGTCCCTGCTAGCCGGGCGAGGAATACGCGTTCCATTACATTCCCGCTCATGGAGCAAAGGATAGTCCTTGAAAACACAATGGCGCGTGTACGTTTGCGACTGTGAAAGATCAGAACCACACAGATATGCCCACTGGGCGAGATATTCCGTTATTGCTAATTGGAATTATCGGTGTCGGCACTGCTGGACCGATAGTTGCCTTAAGCATCATGCCGGTATTTGTATTGATTTTATGGCGCAATATCGCGGGAAGCATTCTGATGCTGCCATTTGCAATTAAAGCAAAAGAGTGGCGAAGTAAAGACCACCGAAGCGGTATGGGTTTTGCGATTATTGCAGGGCTGGCGCTATCACTACATTTCATAGGATTCTTTTATGCAATGCGATTAACCAGCGTTGCAACCGGAGCTGCTCTCGCAGCAATGCAACCGATTTTTGCTGCAATATTTGTAACATTTTTTGGTGGAAAAATTTCACGGCAAGCATGGATTGGTATGTTAATTTCATTTGCTGGAGTGGTTTTAATTACCGGAATTGATTTTCAATTATCAACTCGAGCTTTTATTGGAGATTTATCGGCAATCGGATGCGGTGCAATGTCCGCAATGTATTTAATAATCGGTTCACATGCACAGCGTAAAATAGCTACTTCAACTTACACGACAATCTGCTATGCATCGTGTGCCGTTTCGGTATTACCGTTTGTAATACTTAATAAGTACAACTTGATTCATTATACGAAATATCAATGGATGCTATTGTTTTTCTTATTTCTTGGAGCGCAAGTTATGGGACACACAATGTTTAACTTCACTTTGAAGCGGGTTTCGGCAACAGTAGTTTCGCTACTTGCCTTCTTTGAGGTTCCAGTTTGTGCAATATTGGCATTTTGGTGGATGGGACAAATTCCTCCTAGAGCAACAATTCCAGGCATACTATTAATTCTAAGCGGTTGCGCAATTTTTGTGATGCGAAGTAAGCCATCAATTGAAAAAAGCTTTAACCCGGTAGCGTGATTCTGTGATTGATTTGCATACCCATTCCAACATAAGTGATGGAACTGATTCCCCAAGAGAGTTAATTTTAAAAGCTCAAAGTGCTGGAATTTCAGTGCTTGCTTTAACCGATCATGACACAACTTCCGGATGGCAAGAAGCTTGCGATTCCCTAACTTCTGGAATGGATTTAGTACTTGGCGCAGAAATATCCTGTCAAGCTGAAGGTGGCATAAGTGTCCATATGTTGGGTTTGCTATTTGATTCAGAAAATCAAGCTTTGCAAGCAGAATTAGCTAAGACTCGAGAGAATCGATTATCTCGGATGGATCGAATAATTGAAAAATTAAATGTTGCAGGAATCGAGATAACTATTGCAGATGTAATGGCTCAACTTAGCGATGGTGCAACTCTTGGTCGGCCACATCTTGCAGATGCACTAATCGCGAAAGGTCATGTCAACAGCCGAGAAGATGCTTTTACCGCGCTCCTTCATAATCAATCTAAATATTATGTTGCACACTATTCTCCAACTCCGGAAGATGCGATTCGATTGATCAAAGCTGCTGGCGGTGTTGCAGTAATTGCACATCCATATGCATCTCATAGAGGACGCGTTATAACAGCGGAATCTTTTAGAGGTTTAGTCGATGCTGGTTTGGACGGCATTGAAGTTGATCATAGAGATCACAGTGAAACTGAGAAAGCATCGTTATTACGCGTGGCATATTCGTATGGCTTAGCAATAACTGGTGCCAGCGATTACCATGGAAGCGGTAAAATAAATAAGTTGGCAGAAAATACAACCGAACTAAGACAATGGGAAAAACTTGAATTGCGTGCAAATAATCGAAGGGTGGTGCGAAAGTGAATCTAAATAACGTTTCTGCAGTGACATTTGGCCTGCAAGCATTTGTGACGCTAATTGTGATTATGGATCCACCAGGTGCTACTCCAGTCTTCTTGAGTTTGGTGCAAAATAAACCAGCGGCAATTCGAAATCGATTAGCTTGGCAAGGTGCTGCAGTTTCATTCTTTGTAATTACTCTTTTTGCACTCTTTGGACGATTAATTTTGAACTACTTAAATATCTCTATTCCAGCATTACAAGGAGCTGGCGGATTGTTATTGTTATTAGTTTCTTTAGAACTCTTACAAGGCGGAACTGGTAATAGTTCTACTCAGAAAGATGTGAACGTTGCGTTAGTACCACTTGGGACTCCACTGCTTGCCGGACCTGGAGCGATTGTTGCAACCATGCTCTTTGTGCAAAAAGTTGATGGCGTGAAGAGTGGCATAGCGCTTTTTCTTGCAATTGTCGGAGTTCATTTAGTTATTGGAATCTCTTTGATGTTTTCAACAAAGATTGTTTCATTAATTAAAGAATCGGGCGTCATGTTAGTCGCTCGAATCGCAGGCTTGCTCTTAGCAGCAATCGCATTTGAGATGGTTATTAATTCGATTAAAGCTTTTTTCAATCTTTAGCGTGAACCAAAGCCAACTTTACGTTCTGTAGAATCACCAATCTCTACGAATCCAATTTTTGTAGCTGGAATAATTACTTGGCGTCCTTTAACATCATCAAGAACGAGTGCAGTTCCAGATGCGATCGCAGCATTTACGAGAGCAAGTACATCGCTTTTCGATTGCGCTACTTCTAACTCAACTTCTCGACTTAAATCTGAAATTGAAATTCTAACTTCACAGGTTAAATCGCTTTTAGTTGAACTTTTCTTAGTTGTCATACCTGAATCTTATCGTTTCTCTAATTTCTTGCAGAACTACTTATTTTCGTTCTGATTTAAAGGAAAACCTGAAATTCCTCGCCAAATTAAGTTCGTAACTAAATTTGCAGCCTGTTCTCGATTCAATTTTCCGTCTCGATCCAACCAGTGACGGGCAGTTATTTGAGCACTTCCAATCACACCAATTGCAATAATCATCGAAGCCTCTTTAGGTAGACCAGTGTCTAAAGAGATAACAGCGCTAACAGCAGCTGCGCAATCGTAAGTCATTCGATTTAGACGCTCTCTTACTTGTGGCTCGACGCTCATATCGCTTTCAAATAACAATCTAAAAGCTTCACCTTCGCTATCGATAAAGCCAAAATAAGCATCAATCGTAGCTTTTACTCGAGATGAATTATCTGGTGTTGATGCAATTGCTTTTTGAATGGCAAAAACAAGTGAGTCAATATGAACATCAAGAACAGCCAAATAGAGTTCAAGCTTTGATGGAAAGTGTTGATAAAGAACCGGTTTACTAACATTTGCCCGATCCGCAATTTCATCCATAGCCGCAGCGTGATAACCGGCGGCGGTAAATACTTCGAGCGCCGCAGCGAGAAGTTGTGCTCGTCGTTCATCTCGCGGTAAACGGGCGCGATTGTCGTTCTTATTTTCTGGAGTGGTTGTGCTCATTGGCAACATCGTACGACATTAATTGTTGCAATGGGTTAAAGTCACGCTCTAATCGTAAATACTAAGTTTATTTTCTAGGGGAGAAGATGGCCAAGAACGCTCGATTATTACTAGTTCACGCACACCCTGATGATGAAACTATAAACAATGGCGCAACAATGGCGAAATATGTGGCTGAAGGTGCACTCGTAACTCTTGTTACCTGCACTAGAGGCGAAGAAGGCGAAGTTTTGGTTCCGGAACTATCAAAATTAGCGAGCATCCATGATGACGAATTGGGAAAACACCGTGAGATAGAACTTGCAGCCGCGATGAAAGTCCTTGGTGTTACAGATTTCAGATTCTTGGGGGCGCCAAAAATTTCTTGGCGCGATAGTGGGATGTTGGGAACAGAACCAAATAATCGACCCGATGTGTTTTGGCAAGCAAATTTAGATTTAGCTGCAGGTGAATTAGTAAAAATAATTCGCGAAGT
This sequence comes from uncultured Actinomycetes bacterium, assembly GCA_903878415.1. GTDB lineage: Bacteria > Actinomycetota > Actinomycetes > Nanopelagicales > Nanopelagicaceae > UBA7398. Next base: position 53,942 of record CAIRHO010000038.1, on the reverse strand, counting down.
CAAACCAAATGTAATGGTTACCTACGATGAAATAGGCGGCTATGGCCACCCCGACCATATTCAGGCGCATCGGGTAGCAATGCGAGCAGCCGAACTTGCATCAGATAAAACTTTTGGAGAAGGCGACGCCTGGGATATTCCAAAAATTTATTGGAACACCATTCCGATTTCAGTGATTGAGGAAGGCATAAGCGCAATGAAAGAAGTTGGATCTGATTTCTTCGGCGCGGAAAGTGCAGAAGATTTACCATTCGCCAAGCCTGATGAATTAGTTACAACTCTTATAGACGGTGAAAAATTTGTTGAACATAAAATGGCAGCAATGAAAGCACATGCAACCCAAATTTCTTTGGATGGTCCATTCTTCGCGCTTTCGAATAAGTTGGGATTGAAAGTATGGGGTCAAGAGTTTTACACCTTAGTAAAAGGCGTTAAATCAGGAGAGTTAGATTCCAACGGTCGCGAGACTGATTTATTTGCAGGGCTTTAATGAAATATATAATTTCGCTTTTCGCTGGTGCACTACTTGGCGTTGCCACAGTATTAGTTCATAACTTATGGCCACCATATGGCTTGATATTTGTAATTATCGCTACATTTATTGGGATTCGGTTAATCGGAAAAACATTTGGCGGGAGAGCAGTTCGAATAATCGGTGCACTTAGTTGGATTGCTGTTGTAATCCGAGCCGGAACAATTGGAAATGGCGATGAAATCTTAATATTGGGAGACAATATTGGTACTTATTTTATTTTCCTAGGATCAATCGCAGCTATTCTTGCTACCTTATCCAAGGAGTAATTTTTAGCAGCACTCCGCTACATTCTTATTCTCAAGTAGCTTGCGGTATCGATAGGTGTGGTGCACTTTGAATCCCATTTTTTCATAGAGTTTAATTGCTGCAAGATTGTCAGAATTAACTTGTAATGCAAGTTTATTACATTCGAGATTTTCGGCCGCACGAGCCATCGCCGAAATTATTTCTTCGCCGTAACCTTTATTACGATGGACCTCTCCAACAAATATCCGAGTTAAAATTCCCCATCCGTCAGCGATAGATAGTCGGCCAACGGAGACAGTTTCTTCATTTATTAATAATTGCAAGAATTGAGATGGGTAACGCTCAAGAATCTCATTAACGGTGTGATCGCCTTGTAAATTTAACCAGGAATCAGAGAGCTGCTTATCGTTAATAATTTCGCCATGTGCTTCTTTCAAAGTTAGCTCTCGAGTATCGCCTACCATTACGAGAATTTCAAAAGGCGATTCCCAACCTTTTTCAGATAAGTAGCGATCGAGTTCTTGATGGATTGGCAGCGTTACATGAAAAACTGGGTCTAATTTATGTTCAAGGTATTTTGATACAACGTAATTAACAGCCTCTGAAATTTCTAATGGTGGATCTCCAAAAGGTGGCGCACCTAAGGGCAGGACTGAATTAGCGCGGTATGAAAACCCTTTGGATATCCGAATTTGCCATTGCCCGAATAACTCTAAGGAATCGCTTGGCCAAGTTTTCGCAGCGGCAATTTCTAAATCTCGAATTCGCATAGATAGTGGTGCACCCGCGCCTGCCCTAAATTCTGCATCGATCACAACGCGAAGCGCAGCTATTTTTTTCGGATCAAACTCTGCGATTGCGCCATCCTTCTTCTTAACCGAATTAGAACTCTCTAAATAGCCAAGAATGTCACGATAACCACCGCCATCATCATGGAGGCGGATGCTAACCCGATGCCCAATTAGCGGCGCCAGTTCTTTCTCAGATTGCGCCCCAGCTAGATGCGTCCTCATACCGCCCTATTCTGTACGATTACGGGGTATTCGCGGGTTGAACCCAGCGACACCGATAGAAAATTGGGCAGAGAAAAAGGAGAGCCAGATGACCTACATAATCGCGGAACCATGTGTCGATATTAAAGACAAGTCTTGTATCGAAGAGTGTCCGGTTGATTGCATTTATGAAGGCGATCGAATGCTTTACATCCAGCCCGATGAATGCGTCGATTGCGGCGCATGCGAACCAGTCTGCCCAGTTGAAGCGATTTATTATGAGGATGATGTTCCAGGAAAATGGAAAGATTTCCATAAAGCAAATATCGAATTTTTTGATGAACTTGGTTCGCCAGGAGGTGCCGGCAAGACCGGAGCAACCGGCAAAGATCACCCATTGATTCTGACGATTCAGAAAAAACCCGTAACGGAATAACGAAACTGAAACTTCCAGATTTTCCGTGGGACGCGCTCGCTCCATACGGAGATAAAGCGCGAAGTAATCCGCTTGGGATTATTGATTTATCTATTGGTACTCCGGTTGATGCAACACCCGATTTTATTCAAAAAGCACTTAGTGATAGCGCAAACTCTCCGGCTTATCCGGCCACCGCTGGAACTGCAGAATTACAGAAATCGCTAAAACGCTACGCCACTGAAATTCTCGGTGCTACTGGAGATTTTGCGGTACTACCAACGATTGGTTCGAAAGAGTTAATCACGCTACTTCCCACTTTGCTGGAATCTAATAAAGTTTTGATTCCTAAGATTGCCTACCCGTCATATCAAGTAAGTGGCTTGATTAGTAAAAGTGAAGTAGTCGAAGTTGATATTGACTCAAATACTTGGCCGGAGGCCGATTTAGCCTGGGTAAATACGCCATCAAATCCAACTGGTCGTGTTCACTCAGAAGCTGAGTTACATGGAAATATTGCATGGGCCAGATCAGGTTCCAAAGTATTGGCAGTCGATGAATGTTATGTACCGTTCCCAGATTCGAAGAAACCGATTTCAATTTTCTCATTAACTAAAGGCGACAATCGAAATATCATTGCTGCACATTCGCTTTCAAAACGATCAAACTTAGCGGGATATCGAGCTGGCTTTATTTTTGGAGATCCCCGAATCATCAATCAACTTTTGGAAGTTCGGAAACATCTCGGTTTGATGGTGCCACTTCCAGTACAAGCCGCGATGGTTGCAGCACTTAGCGATGAAACTCATGTGCACGAGCAAGCCGCACGGTATGTTGCTAGAAGGAAAGTATTGGTTGCAGCGCTTACTGCAGCCGGTTTCACAATCGATTTCTCAGAAGCCGGTTTATATATATGGTGCTCAAGAAGTGAAAGCGATTGGGAGATGGTTGCTTGGTTTGCAGACCGCGGAATATTAACTACACCTGGCAGCTTTTATGGCCAAGCCGGTAAAAACTGTTTGCGAATTTCACTCACAGCGACCGATAAGAATATTAACGCTGCAGCTGATCGAATTCGACAAGGCTAATGAGCGTTAAAGGTATTTTGCTGGTTGGCGGCAAAGGCACCAGGCTGATGCCACTGACGAAGCACACTCCAAAACCAATGTTAGAAGTTGCTGGAGTGCCTTTTACTGCTCATCAATTAGCAAAAGCTAAAGCCGCTGGAATAACTGAAATCGCGCTCGCAACTTCTTATATGGCCGATGTATTTCAGCCATATTTTGGTGATGGTTCTGCGCTAGGTATGAAAATTCATTATGCAATAGAAACCGAAGCTCTAGGAACTGGTGGAGCTATCAAGAACGCCAGCAAAGTCTTGGATCTAAAACCTGGAGATTCAGTAGTTATTTTCAATGGGGATGTCTTAAGTGGCCATGATTTGAAAGCTCAAATTGATTTTCATAAAAATTCAAAAGCTGCAGTCACGCTCTTCTTAACTGAAGTTGCGGATGCTCGCGCTTTTGGTTGCGTGCCATTAGATGCTGAGAAAAACGTTTTAGCTTTCTTAGAAAAAATGGAAAATCCAGTAACTAATTTAATAAACGCCGGATGCTATATTTTTGATAGTTCGGTATTCGAACTAATTCCATCAGAGATTGTAATTAGCGTTGAGCGAGAGACTTTTCCAGATTTATTAAATCGAGGATTGGTTGTTAAAGGCTTTGTAGATCTGAGTTACTGGCTCGACATTGGCACACCCGCCGCGCTAATAACCGCTTCCAAAGATTTAGTTATGCAGAAATTAATCTCCCCAGCAACTCCCAAAAATGATGGTTTTGCGCTAATTGCTAATGACGCAACTCTGGGAAAGTCGACAAAAATTTCTGGGGGATCGGTAATTTCAAAAGGTGTTTTTATTGGTGATGGTTGCGAAATTATTGGGACAATTATTTTCGAAGGTGCGAAAATAGGCGATAATTGCCGCATAATTTCTGGAATTGTCGCTCCAAATTCGAAAATTCCTGCTAATACCTCGACAACCTCGGAAATTATCGGATATTGACCCGCTAAAAAACTTTGGATTTTGCCCGAATCCGACTTGACTCAAACGAATAACACGCGTGTAATTACCCTTGTAGCGCTGCCAGAGAGGCGGCCCATCCATTTAGGAGAACGATAGATGTCTGAACTACGCCGAGTTGAATACGTAAATAGCGGCCCCAGCATCCAACTTGGAAACGGCGAGATTGTTGAACTCTCATGGCAGGAGCGTGCTCTCTGTGCGCAAACTGACCCAGAAGCCTTCTTCCCTGAGAAAGGTGGCTCTACTAGAGAAGCTAAGCGAGTTTGCATGTCCTGTGAAGTTCGCTCAGAATGTCTCGAGTACGCACTAGCTCATGATGAAAGATTTGGGATCTGGGGCGGATTATCAGAACGCGAACGCCGCCGATTGAAGCGACGTCCAGCGTAACTTCAACGTTAGTGCCAAAGGTGGTGCAAACACTATGGCAAGCAATCAAGATAATTTAAATCAATATGTAACTGCAGTACTTGTTTCCCATGATGGTGCTACCTGGATTCCAGAAGTTGTTGCAGCGCTGACATCGCAATCAAGAAAAATTGATCGATTAATTGCAATTGATACAGGTTCTAAAGATGGATCAGTAAAGCAATTACAAGGTGCGAAAATCACAACTATTGCAATGTCTCGCGGAACCGGTTTCGGTGACGCTATTGATGAAGCGCTTCGCAAATTGCCTTCCAAAGATTGCGAAACCGTTACCGAATGGATTTGGTTAATCCATGATGATTCAGCACCAGCAAAAACTGCGCTTGCCGAATTATTAGATGCAATTACAGATCGTCCGAGCGTTGCAATTGCTGGGCCAAAAATTAAAGGATGGCATGATCGAAACCACCTTTTAGAAATCGGCGTAAGTATTGCTGGTAATGGCGCTCGCTGGACTGGACTTGAATATAGAGAACAAGATCAAGGGCAACGCGACGGAATTAAAGAAGAGTTAGCTGTCAGCACTGCTGGCGCGTTAATTCGGCGCGATGTTTATGAAGAGCTTGGTGGGTTAGATCCAAACCTTTCACTTTTTAGAGATGATGTTGATTTTGGGTGGCGCGCTAATGTGGCCGGGCACTCAGTAATATCGGTATCCAACGCCGTTATCTTTCACGCGGAAGCTGCCGCATCAGAACGAAGATCAGTAGATGTCTCCGAAGCTTTCTTGCATCGACCTTTGCTACTTGATCGCAGGAATGCGGCATATGTAATTTTAGCTAACTCATCAAATTGGTTAATTCCAATATTAGGAATTCAATTATTTGCTTCTGCATTAGCGCGCGCGATCGGCTACCTATTTGCAAAACTTCCTGGCTATGCAGCGGACGAAATTGCTGCGGTCGGATTACTAATTATTAAACCGAATTTAATTTTTCAAGCTCGTAAAAATCGAAAAACGACACGTTTATTATCGCCAAGAACTGTCGCACGTTTTGTACCACCTAGAGGCAGCCAACTACGGTTAGCGATAGAACGTGCGCGAGCTGCTATTTCTCGATTTGGTGAAAGTCGCAAAACAATTGAAGAGCGCAGTGAATTGACTCTGCCCACAATCGATTTAGGAAATGAAGATTCCGAAGCTGAAGATAACTCGCCCCAACAGTTTCTTAAAATTCGCGCAATCTTAAAACGTCCAATTTATCCGTTAACCTTTCTGATTTTGATATTAACTCTTGTCGCATCCCGAAATAGGTTGGGATCTCTTGCTGGAGGCGCGCTTTCTACAGCACCAGCAAGCGCTTTCGATCTATTTAAGAAATATATTGACTCTTGGCACTCAATTGGGCTTGGCTCTAGTTCTAGCTCGCCACCGTGGATTTTTCTAGTCGCGTTTTCGTCAATACTGTTATTAGGGAACGTTAAATTATTTATAGCTTTACTCTTCATTGTTGCAGTTCCGATGGCCCTGGTGTTTCTCTACAGACTTGCCCGGAAAATAACAGAATCTAGAACCATCGCATTTATGGCAGCGATGCTCTATGCCTTCTCACCACCATTATTAGGCGCGATCAATACAGGATCTTTCGGAACTTTATTCGTGGCGCTGCTAGCGCCGTTCTTCTTTACAACGCTACTTTCCAGACGAGATCTTAGATCTCACTCCTGGGAGAAATTAGCCGCCTTTGTGCTCTTTGATTCTTTCATCTTGGTTTTTGCACCGTCGGCATTTCTGGCGATATTTTTCTGGCAATTAATTAGATCACTGCCAGAAATCATTTCGCTATTGAAAGTTGCCAAGAACAAGAGCGAGGTTTTTCAAGTTTATATAGATTTAGGGCTAAAGTTAAAATTCTTAGTAATAACTCCACTATTACTAACGCTTCCTTGGTCGCTAAATCTAATCCGCAATCCATCTCGCTTCTTACTAGCCCCTGGTATTCCAGTTCCAGGCGGCAGTGCTTTAAGTACTTTGCTTACAAATCCTGGTGGATCAAGCGGACTTCCGTTCTGGATAGTTTCGCCGGTTTTAGCATTTGCCGTAATTGCGCTATTTAGTACTAAGAGCCGCGAGTATGGTGAGCTATCGATTTTTCTAATTGGTTTTGCACTTTTTACAAATGGGTTTCTAATTACCGGTAATGGCATATCACTGCATTTCCATACTTGGTCTGGCAGTATTTTGATACTTGCTACATTAAGCGCAATTTTTGCCGGAATAAACCTTTCCGATAGCCATATTCCACGCCTATCAATTTCTCACTTCAATTTTCGACACATTTTAGTATTTATGATCTCCTTTCTTTCAGTTGCATATTTATCGCTTGCCACATCTTGGTGGGTTACTAGCGGTGCAAATTCAGCAGTTAATTCGCACCATATCTCGCCACTTCCAGCATTCCTAAGCGCAGGCGGCCAGACTGATGAACGGTATAAAACTTTGGTGTTAGAGAAAGATAATGAAGCTCTTAATTTTTTTGTTGCTAGAGATGCCAGTGTTGAATTGGGAGATGCTGACATATCTTTTACTTCGAACTATCTATTTAACGATGCAGTTAGAGATCTAGTAAATGGAAGCGGCGTAACAAGTAGTAAATACTTGGGGGAGATTGGTATCAAATTTGTTTTTATGGCTAACCCAGTAGATAACGAAGTTGTTCGTACCATCGATGGAATAGGTGGATTCACGCGGCTTTCCGCAACTAGAGATGGTATTTCCTGGAAGATTAGTGACGCGCGAAACCGAATATCTTATTTATCTACATCCGATGGCTTGATCGGAATGGTCAGTGGAACTGTGGGTACACAATCGACGGTTCCAGGAGCTGGAACTGTAACAATTGGTGAAAATTTTGATGGTCGTTGGAAATTGTTATTAAACGGCGCCCCAATGAAATTAATTGAGAATCAAACTGGATTACCATCATTTAACGTAACAGGTGCTGGTGATGTAATTATTTATCATGATGGCACTTCAAGACGAGCTTGGATTTCACTTCAGGCAATCTTAGTAATTTTTATAATTGTTTTGGCTACTCCTGGACGACGACGCAAGCGAGAATTTGCGGATGAGGAGTTATCATGAAGAAATTTGGATTTGTACCATATCTAGCAATTATTGTTATTGGTTTCCTTACAGCAACATATTTACCGCAAGAGAACCAACAAATTGAATTTACCCAAAGTTTTCCGGCAACAGTATGCCCAACCACTGCTAATTCAGGAAACGCGGTCGCACTATTGCCCAATAAGAATTTAAGAATTAGAGATATTGCACCAGGTAAAGCAGCACTTAAATTCCGGAAACCAGGCAGTAATTCGCCAGTTATAGGTTCTAAGCCGATATTGATTACTGGGAATCCATCAACTACAGCAGTGATTCAAAGCAAAGGCAGTACTTGGACAGGTGCAGCAATATGCACTGCGGGGATTGCAGATTCCTGGTTTGTTGGAGGCTCTGGCGGATTAACTAGCCAATCAGTTCTCTCTATTGTAAATAGCGGATTAAGTGAAGCCATTGTTGATATTTCTGCATTTAGTGAAAACTTAGGTGTAGTAAAACGCGCTATTACTATCAAACAGAACTTACAAGTTAATATCCGATTAGATTCTTTTGCACCTGGATCAAATAGCACAGTCTTACATTTAGAAACTAGATCAGGTCGAGTCACAAGTTATCTTTTTGATGAACGTAAAAAAGGATTGAAGTTTTACGGTGGGGATTTTGTAAATTCTCAATCTGCACCCAAAATCAATATTTCCATTGCAGGAATACTTACAAACGCTGGCAAGAATGGAAAAATTACACACTCGGTTCGTTTTCTTGCGCCATTTGACTCAAATGCAAATGTAAACCTGCAAGTCTTGGGAAGCAATGGCGTATTTACTCCAGTTGGTTTCGATTCTATTATTTTAAAAGCAGGGGTAGTGAAAGAAATCCCATTAAATATAGATTTAGGCAAGACCCCTATTGGCGTAAAAATAACTAGCGACCAACCAATAGTTGCTAGTGTTTATACCTACATCGAAAGTAAATCTTCCAGAGATTTCACTTGGAGTACCCCCAGCGGAAATCTAATTAAAGCTTCAATAAATATTGATGGGCTAGAACCAACCCTTGCTTTGGCTGGATCATCAATAGATGTGAACATTAAATGGACCGATTTTAGGAATAAGTCATTTATCAAAACTATTCACGCCAGTGACCTTATTAACTGGAAAGTGCCGGCAAATACTCGCTTAATTGAAGTTACTTCATTGAGAACCTCAGTACCGCTTGAAGGTGCTGGCTTTGTTTGGGGTTCAACTGCCGGAATTGCATTCTTACCCTTAAAAACTGGATCTATTTTAGAAAGTTCAAGTCTTCCAATTTCGAACATTTCGGTAATTTCCTAAAAATTTACTTTAGCAAGAGTTCCTATGCGAGTAAATCCCAGCTTTTAGCGAGCCGACCTACTAATCTTTTGGCATGAGTAATAGCGATGCAACAACTGCGCGTTCGCGTGGTTTGAGTCGGACCTGTTCCAGGTCAGGGTGCCGCAAAATCGCAATTAAGACACTCACTTATATTTATGCAGATTCAACTGCCGTACTTGGGCCGCTTGCGACATATGCAGAACCACATGCTTATGACTTATGTAATTCGCATAGTGAAAAAATGACAGTCCCAATGGGTTGGACAGTGCTTCAACATTCGCCAGATACAAATAACGTCGGACCGAGCGATGATGATTTGATGGCGATTGCTGATGCAATTCGAAATGTCGGCAAGAGTGAAACCACTAAAGAAGAGAAAGTGGCAAAGCAAGTGCCGCAACAAGAAGTTGGTCGACGAGGGCACTTACGCGTTCTGCCTTCATGATGAACACTGAACTACTCGACAAAATTATTAAAGCTTATGATATTCGTGGCTTAGTCGAAAATGAAATAACAACTGATTTTACTTTTGCAGCAGGTTCAGCTTTTGCAAGATTTCTAGAGTTAGAACGCGAACCCGCAACTGTTCTTATCGGAGAAGATATGCGGCCATCTTCTACTCAACTTGCTGATGCATTTTCTGATGGCGTCACATCCCAGGGAATGGATGTAATCAGAATTGGTTTAGCATCAACTGATCAGCTGTACTTTGCGGCTGGCTTTCTAAATTTTCCAGGAGCGATGTTTACGGCAAGCCATAATCCCGCTGCATATAACGGAATAAAATTATGTAAAAGTGGAGCACGACCAATAGGTAAAGAATCTGGATTGGGCTGGATACGAAACACAATTGCAAACGGCATGCCGATTTCTAACCGCCCAGTTGGAACCGAAACTTCGCGAGATATGTTGCACGAATATGTCGAATATCTATTTTCTTTATTCGGCCATAATTTCGATAGTGGGCGAAATTTAAAAATCGCAATCGATGCTGGAAATGGAATGGCTGGACACACTGCGCCAGCGGTAATGTCGAGAATAAACGCTGAAGTTTCCCCAATTTATTTCGAATTAGATGGATCTTTTCCAAATCACGAAGCTAATCCAATTGCTCCTGAAAATTTAGTCGATTTACAGAAACTTGTTAAGCGAAAGCATGCTGATATTGGTCTGGCTTTTGATGGTGACGCTGATCGCTGTTTTCTCGTAGATGAGACTGGTTCTTTAGTCGCCCCATCTGCGCTCACGGCGTTAATTGCTGACCGAGAATTAAAAAAGCGACCGGGTTCTTCAATCATTTATAATTTAATTTCTTCCAAAGCGGTTCCAGAAGTTGTCTTGGAAAATGGTGGCATACCAATACGCAGTCGAGTCGGTCATTCCTACATAAAGAAAATGATGGAGGAATCCGGAGCAATATTTGGTGGCGAACACTCCGGCCATTTTTATTTTAAAGAGTTCTGGCGGGCTGATTCTGGAATGCTCGCAGCACTTCATGCAATCGCAGCACTTCAAGAAAGTTCCGAGCCGTTATCAAAATTACTAAAGCCTTATCAAAGATATGAATCGAGTGGTGAGATTAATTCGGTAGTAAAAGACCAATCTGCCGCTGTTGTATTTATTCAGAGCCATTATCGCGACTTAAGCGAGGCGAAATCATTAAACCTGGAATTCGATCATTTGGATGGCTTAACCGTTACCAGTGATAAATGGTGGTTCAACGTCCGAGCATCTAATACCGAACCCTTGTTGAGGCTTAATGCCGAGGGCAATACCGAACGCGACATGGTCCAGATTCGAGACGAGGTGCTTAAGCTCATCAAGTCGCGGTAAAGTACGGCGTCTTGCCGGTCTAGTAATACATCTAATAAGGAGATTTTTTAAGTGAACCCAACAACCATGGCTATTCCAAAACACGACATTGCCGATGCTTCACTCGCCGCAGAAGGTAAAAAACGGATTGAGTGGGCAGAGCGAAATATGCCAGTACTGGCGCAGATTCGTGAGCGTTTCGCTAAAGAACAACCATTTGCTGGAGTTCGTCTTGCAGCTTGTATGCATGTCACAACTGAGACCGCAAATTTAATGCGCACATTGAAAGCTGGCGGCGCAGACATTGCGCTTTGTGCTTCAAACCCACTTTCAACTCAAGATGACACTGCTGCCGCTCTTGTTCACGAATATGGAATTTCAGTTTTTGCTCGTAACGCGGTTGATCGCGATGGTTATTACAAACACATTAATGCCGCTCTTGATATTGAGCCGCATCAAGTTTTCGATGATGGTTGCGATTTAGTAAATACCTTGCACACCACTCGCAAAGAACTCCTTGGAACTATTACCGGTGGGTGCGAAGAGACCACAACTGGCGTAATACGATTACATCAGATGGCTAAAGATGGTGCACTTACTTTCCCGATGATTGCCGTAAATGACACCGACACCAAACACATGTTTGATAACCGTTATGGAACTGGTCAATCAACGCTCGATGCAATCTTCCGCGCCACAAACACTCTGCTCGCTGGAAAAATACTAGTCGTTGCTGGATTTGGTTACTGCGGCAAAGGTGTAGCTGAACGTGCCAAGGGTATGGGCGCTGATGTTGTAGTTACTGAAATTGATCCAACTAAAGCACTTGATGCGATGATGCAAGGTTATCGAGTAATGCCAATGTACGAAGCCTCAAAAATTGGCGATGTGTTTATCACTGTTACCGGAAATCGTGATGTACTTCGTTCAGAGCACTTCTCAATGATGAAAGATGGTGCAATTCTCGCCAACTCCGGCCATTTCGATATCGAAATTGATGTAGCTTGGCTTGAGAAATTCGCAAAACAGAAGAATAAAAAGATTCGTCATCAGACCGATGAATATGTATTAGCCGATGACCGCAGAATTCTTTTAGTTGCTGAAGGGCGATTAGTAAATCTTGGAGCTGCTGAGGGACACCCTGCCGCAGTCATGGATATGTCCTTCTCTGACCAAGCGCTTACTGCAGAATGGCTAGTTAAGGCGGCTAGCACCCTTACTGCTGGCGTTCACAACGTGCCAACCGAGATCGACAAGGAAGTTGCTCGATTAAAGTTGCAAAGCATGGGTGGCGAGATCGATACTTTAACTCCAGAGCAATTCTCGTATTTGAATTCGTGGGAACACGGTAGCTAAATGACATCGGTATTGGTCGTTGATGATGATCAAGACCTTGCCGAAATGTTGGGAATTGTTTTAAACGGCGCAGGAATTGAAGTTGACTTAGTCAGTCGTGGCGACGAAGTCATGGATGTTTTCCGAAATAATCCGCCGGATTTAGTTTTGCTTGATGTCATGTTGCCTGGTCTTGATGGCATCGAAGTCTGTCGTCAAATTAGAGCTTTCTCGCAAAGAGTTCCGATTGTGATGCTCACCGCAAAAGGTGATACTCACGATGTAGTTCTTGGCTTAGAAGCTGGCGCTGACGATTACATGGTAAAACCATTTAAACCATCGGAACTTGTAGCGAGAATTCGCACAAGATTACGTAGAACATCGGGAGAGTTAGCTAGCAATTTAACACTGTCTGATATTGCTATTGATGTACTTGATCATACGATCACTCGCGGTGGAAATGAGATTGCACTTACAAGGCTTGAATTTGATTTACTCGTGGCACTAGCTAAAGAGCCTGGTCGAGTATTTACAAGAGAAGCGTTATTAAGCGAAGTATGGGGATATCGACATTCAACCGATACTCGACTGGTAAATGTTCACGTGCAAAGGTTGCGAGCCAAGATTGAACATGACCCTGAGAACCCAACAATTATCACAACAGTACGTGGCATTGGTTACAAAGCGGGAGTTTCTGGAACCCGAGGCCATTAATCGTGCGGCGATTTCTAACATTTAAAGGATTTCGCACTTCACTTACGCTTCGAGTTCTAAGCACGACTTTAGTCTTAACGACAATTGTTTTATGGGTTGTTGGTTCTGCGTTATTTAATCGAATCTCGACAGGTGTAGTAAATGAAAAAATTAAATCATCTCTCTCCGAATCAACACTTGCAGTTTTTTCGGCTCAATTCAGGTTCTCTAGCGGTGGCACCACAGATGAATCACTTAAGAAGATCGCGCAAGAAGTTGTTAATGCAAAGAAATCAATTCGGGCTACTGACTCTGGCCGGGAAGTTATCTTAATTAGATCCGCTAAGAATTTAGACCCAGCAGTAGCGATAGATACCGTTTCTAATCGAGTTTCCTACGACTCCATTCCGAACGACCTCAGAGAGCGGCTATTGAATAGTAGTGAACCGCTTTGGGCTCGATCAACAATTCAGTATGTAAATGGTAACAAAGTTCCAGGAATTGTGGTTGGCGATAAAATCAGTATTCCTCGAGTTGGACCTTACGACATCTACTTTCTATTTAGTTTTGAAAGCCAAGCTCATACTATTGATTTAATAAAACGCTATCTGTTCTTAGCTGGTTTTATTCTACTATTTCTAATTATTGGAATTACTTGGTTAGTTATTAGGCAGGTAATTTCTCCAGTCCAAGCCGCCGCAAGAATCGCAGAACAATTCACTGCGGGAGATTTTGCAAAGAGAATGTCAGTAGCTGGCAGCGATGAAATTTCACGGCTAGGCAATTCCTTTAATGCTATGGCGTTCTCCTTAGAGCAACAGATTAAAAGGTTGGAGAATCTTTCGCAAGTGCAGCAGCGATTTGTATCAGATGTTTCGCACGAACTTAGAACCCCACTAACTACAATCAGAATGGCATCTGATTTGATTTATGCATATAGAGATAAATTCGAACCAAATATTTCTCGAAGTGCAGAGTTATTGCAATCGCAAATTGATCGATTTGAACTCCTGTTAGCAGATCTCTTAGAAGTAAGTAGATTTGATGCAACCGAAGCTGCCATGGAGATTAGTGAAATTGATTTGAATGAAATGGTGTCTCGATGCATCGCAGATCTTTCCTTGATTTCTAAGGAGAAAATGGTGGTAGTTAACTTACAACAGGATTCCGCGAACTCTTTTGTTGAAGTGGATGCTCGAAGAATTGAGAGGATATTACGAAACTTACTCACAAATGCGATAGATCATGCTGAAGAAAAACCAGTAGATGTAACTATAAAATCAAATGATTCTGCGCTTTCGGTAAGCATCCGAGATTACGGAGTTGGCATTGATCCCAATCTGATTAGTCGGGTGTTTGAAAGATTCTGGCGTGCTGATCCAGCTCGCACCAGAACTAGAGGAGGCACCGGACTTGGACTATCAATAGCCCAAGAAGATGCCCACTTACACAAGGGAACTCTTAAAGCCTGGGGAAAGTTAAATGAAGGAGCTCAATTTATTCTTACACTGCCGCGAAGAAGTGGCGGAAAAATTACAGTAGAGCCAATCGAAATTTTGATTGGCTAGCTTTAATCCACAGCGGAATTTAGTTAACCAAAGCTAGAGATAGCACTTTTCTCTAATTCAAATTTTGAGATAGTAGTAGGATGAAAGAGCTCCTCGCGGCAATACGAACGCTGGTTTATCCACTCAGTTGCATAATGTGTAATAAACCAAATTTTGAAATTTGCGATTCTTGCAAATTAATGTGGCTGCACTCCGCCAAAATTTTTCGCATTTCCAACTATGTAACCTCAGCTGGAATTCCTTACGATGAACGTGTTGCTAAAATTGTATTATCTGCAAAAGAAGATAATGCCAAAGCTGCCAAGAATTGCATTCTCTTAGGTTTAGATTCGGCGCTAGTTAAATTCGGCCAATTAAAAGAATTACCAATTAATACTTTCTTAGTTTCCATTCCATCTTCGAAGGCCGCAAATCGAAGCCGGGGTGGTGACTATCTCTTTACTCTTTCCAAAGTTTTTTTGGCTAATCGCAATCTAGCTATAAAGAAAACTTTAACTCTTCCAAAACTTCCATTTCTAATGCAAAATCGAAAAGTTAAGGATCAATCTGGGTTGAGTGCTAAAGAGCGAGAGCGAAATATGGATAGCGCCATCTATGTGAACCCCAGAATAATCGATATGAATATCGGTTCTAGAATCTCAGTTTTATTAATGGATGATGTGATAACTAGCGGTGCCACCCTGAAATCAGCAATTTCTGCCTTAGAAGCCAGCAAAATCACAGTTATGGGTGCGATTGCTGCGTGTGCGTCGCAGCACCAAATGCGAATACCATAGGCCAATGGTTGCGATCTTCGACAGAATTCTCCGCGCAGGTGAAGGGCGCACCCTAAAGCGACTTCAAAAAATCGCAGTCGAAGTTAACTCCGAAGAATCTCAAATTCTCGCTCTGACTGATGATCAATTGCGTGCCAAGACCGATGAGTTTCGTAAACGACTTATCGAAGGTGAAACTCTCGACGATTTATTGCCGGAGGCATTTGCAGTTGTTCGAGAAGCTGCAAAGCGAACTCTGGGACAGCGCCATTACGATGTTCAGATGATGGGCGGTGCCGCTATGCATAGCGGCAATATTGCCGAAATGCGTACGGGTGAAGGTAAAACTTTAGTAGCAACGCTTCCTGCATATTTAAATGCGCTACCTGGAAAAGGCGTGCATGTTGTTACTACTAATGATTACTTGGCTGAGCGCGATAGCGAATGGATGGGCCGTATCCATCGTTTTCTTGGACTAAAGGTTGGCGTAATTCTTGCATCCATGTCACCTACAGAGCGTCGCGAACAATATGCCGCAGATATTACTTATGGCACTAACAATGAATTTGGTTTTGATTATCTACGTGACAACATGGCTTGGACTTTGGAAGATTGCGTTCAACGCAAACATAATTATGCGATTGTTGATGAAGTTGACTCAATTTTAATTGACGAGGCTCGCACACCGTTAATCATTTCTGGACCAGCCGATAAAGCCACAAAATGGTATGTTGAATTTGCCAATATAGTTGCCAGGCTTTCCCGAGATACTCACTACGAAGTTGATGAAAAGAAACGCACTGTGGGAGTTTTGGACGAAGGCGTTACAAAGATTGAAGAATTCTTACGCATTGAAAATCTTTATGAATCTGTAAATACCCCAATGATCGGTTACTTGAATAACGCAATCAGGGCAAAGGAACTCTTTAAAAGAGATAAAGATTATGTTGTAATGAATGGCGAATTACTTATTGTTGATGAACACACTGGGCGCATGCTCTCTGGCCGCAGATATAGCGAAGGTTTGCACCAAGCGCTAGAAGCGAAAGAAAAAGTGGAAATTAAGGATGAAAACCAGACACTTGCCACAATTACACTCCAGAACTATTTCCGACTTTACGAGAAGATCTCGGGCATGACTGGAACTGCAATGACTGAAGCTTCGGAGTTCATGCAGATTTACAAGCTTGGTGTAATTCCAATCCCAACAAACCAGGATATGCAACGTCTTGATCAAGCAGACTTAGTTTATAAAACGGAAGCTGCAAAATTTGAAGCAGTAGCAGGAGATATTGTAGGACGTCATCGCAAAGGACAACCAGTCTTAGTTGGTACAGTCAGTGTGGAAAAATCAGAATTACTTTCGCAAACTCTTCGAAAGAAAGGAATCCCACACGAAGTTTTAAATGCGAAACAACATGAGCGTGAAGCAGCTGTAATTGCTCGAGCTGGAACGCTAGGTGCAGTAACAGTCGCAACAAATATGGCTGGTCGTGGTACCGACATCATGCTTGGTGGTAACCCAGAATTTATGGCAGATTTCGAATTACAACGTCAAGGAATTTCTCCAGTCGATAACGCGGAACAATATGAGAACTTATGGCCGGCTGAAATAGCTAAACAGAAAGCAGCTGTTGCCAAAGAGCATGAAGAGGTAGTTGCGCTAGGTGGACTTTATGTTTTAGGTACCGAGCGCCATGAATCTCGTCGTATTGATAATCAATTACGTGGTCGTTCTGGGCGCCAAGGTGATCCAGGCGAATCTCGTTTCTACCTTTCGCTGCAAGATGAATTAATGCGTCGATTTAATTCAGCGATGGTGGAACGTTTCTTAACTGCTGCTGGAATCCCAGAAGACCAACCGATTGAGTCGAAGATGGTCTCTAATGCCATTCGTTCAGCGCAGACTCAAGTGGAATCTCAGAACTTCGAAATGCGTAAAAATGTTTTGAAATACGACGATGTCATGAACCGCCAACGTGAAGTTATATATGGTGAGCGACGTGAAGTATTAGAAGGTGCAGATATAAGTGAGCAAGTTTCTGAATTTATCGACGACACTATTGCTGCATATGTAAACGCTGCCACCGTAGAAGGTTTTCCAGAAGATTGGGATCTTGATACTTTGTGGAGTGCCTTGAAGTCTATATATCCAATCTCATTTACAGTTGAAGATTTGGAAAAGGAAGTGGGTAGTAGAGCTGGCCTAGATAACGAATTCTTACTAAATAGAGTTTCAGAAGATTCTAGAGTTCAGTACACAAACCGAGAAACTAACTTAACGCCGGAAGTTATGCGCGAGTTAGAGCGCAAAGTTCTACTCTCGGTACTAGATCGTAAATGGCGAGAACACCTCTACGAAATGGACTATTTACAAGAAGGAATTGGATTACGCGCGATGGCACAACGCGATCCATTAGTTGAATACCAAAAAGAAGGCTACGAACTTTTCGCTGCAATGATGGAATCGATTAAAGAAGAGATGGTCGGTTATCTCTTTAATGTAGAAGTTAGTGTTGAATCTGATGGCGTTGCCGCAAAAGGTTTACAAGAGAATAAATCAACTCAAGATTTGAAATATACGGCTCCTAGCGATTCTGGCGAAATTACTAGAGATACTGGAGTTTCTAGAAACTCACCATGTCCATGTGGTTCCGGCAAGAAATACAAGCGATGCCACGGCGCCTCTAACTAAGCGTTAAATTAGGAAAAGTTCAGTACATAACCAACGTTTATCTACGCCTTCAAATCTGAGAACCAATGATCTAATTCGATCGCCAAATCTAAGAGTTACCGTAACTTCTTCAACACCTTCAATTGGTTGACTTCGGTATATTTTTCTAACGCGCGGCAACGTTGATATTGAGCCTATTTTTCTTACCAATTCTTGGTAAATCGCTCGGTGGCACCAACGTGAAAGTTGCTGCGGTGCTCTTTGCCCGATCCATATTTCAAGCAAATTAACAACGAATCGTTTCAACCACGGTTCGATATCTGGCAGCTCTTCTAAAGAACTTGGTTGAGGTGCAAAATCTGGGTCATATTCATCTCCAAAAGTAGACGGCACTAAATAAAGTTTTCGACTCTTTTGAAAAGCGATTGGTTCTGGAGGTGGTTCAAATAGCGCAAGCATGGGGTGGGCCCATAAATCACTATCAAAATCAAAGTTGGATTGCTCGAGATTTACTTCGTGAAACTTTAATTCATCGATTTCAATATTTGTCATGGTGCGATTTTTACCGATTAATAACGAGAGTTAATATAGAAACGGAGGAGGCGCTCTCATCTGAAAGTATGACTGTGGATAATTCTTAGAAATTTCCAGATTTTAGGTTACTTATCGGTCATGAAAATACCAGAGAAGCTAATAACAACTAGAAGAATAAAATCTAACTCTCGCACCATCATCGGAATTTCGATGATTTTACTTTCCTTTCTTGCTGCTGCGCTAATCAATAAAGAATCCAACCGAACCGTTCTTGTATGGGGAAGTTATGGCGAACTAGCTCCTGGCGATGTGGTTGGGCAATCAGATCTGATTGCAATCCGAGTTATGTTGCCGGAGAACTCCCGGCGTTATCTATCGGTAAAAGCAGATGTAATTGGCACTGTTGTTCTTCGGAAGCTGGGTGCTCATGAGTTGATTCCAGCCGATTCACTCTCTAATGCGCCATACGGAATCGATACCCGAGCAACCCCAATTGAAGTGTTGAAAAATGATTTACCAATGGATTTATCCCGTGGTTCGATTGTTGATATATATGCACTGCCTAATGAAGTTTCGCAAAGTGCTGGAAGAGGTGACTTGACTCATTTAGTAGCAAGCGAAATTTCAGTGGTTTCCGTTGATCAGAAATCTAAAGATTTAGGTGGCAGCGTGGGAGTTGTAATCTCTTTACCGATTTCGCAAGTGGTATTAGTTCTAGGAGAAGTGCCGTTGCATCGGATTGTTCTGGTTAAACATGGTTAATCTGAATACATCTAAATCTGGAATAAATGTAATCACTGGTATCGCTAATCCAGAGCGAGAATCTTTCGTGGCTCGAACTCTCTTTGAATCTGGGAAAAATATTATATCCAGGGCGATTTCGGGAGAAGAATTGATGGCAGCGCTAAAGAATAGAGTTTTAGACGGTGCCAGATGGATCGTAATTTTTGCTAAAGACTTGCCTGGAATAAATGCTATCGAGTTAGGAAAATGGAACGATTCTGAAACTTCAATAATTGAATTAGGCGTTGGCGGAGTTCCACTAGATTTGAACTCCCTAAATGAGTTGATTGCTAGATCACTACGTAATCCGTTGCTTCATTCAAATTCTGCGGCACCGTTTAATACATCGCCAAGATATCGATCGCTGGTCGGTGTCATCGGAAGTGCCGGTGCTCCAGGACGAACTTCAATAGCAATGAATCTTGCCGCAGAGTCATCTCAAAAACACGAAACTGCAATTGTTGACGCCGATAATGTTGCGCCTGCGATGGCACTTTTGCTCGGACAATCTGACGAAAAATTGCGCAATGAATTTAAAGTGTCCGCGAAACTTTCGTTGTATACCGACTTAAGCGCCACTAATGAAAAATTCCAAGCGCTAATTGATTTAAACTCCAAAATTTATGTAGATCTTGGGGTGATGCCAAAGATTTCAGATGCAATCATTGATCGTAGAAAATTAGCCCAAGAATTTGCGCATTGGTTTGAGAAATTGAGTGCGATCATTTATGTTGCAAATTCCGAGGAATATTCAATACGTGCGCTTGAAAGGTTTATTGATAACCGGGCAGATTTACCGAAGAATATAAAAGATTTCTATATTCTTAATAAATCTGGGACATCAAGACGCCACAAAGCTATTGAACGGAGATTTTTTGATTTGGTGCCGCTTGATTTAGGAATGGTAATTCCTTATGACTACTCATCTTTTGATCGGGCTCAAACCAATTGTTCGCCAATCCACGGAGTAGCCCCGCGTAGCGCGATTCGAAAGTCTTTCGTTGAACTGCTTGCTCGAATTGAGAATCTAGAGGCTTGAACTTCTCGCTAGGATTTCCCCATGCAAACTTTCAATAGCGCGCTTACGCAACGAACTGCGTTAAGTGAATCTGATATTTTGCGATTATCCGAGTTGGTAGCTGAATGGCAATTATTAGCCGATCTCTCATTTGCAGATTTAATACTCTGGGTTCCTCGACGAAAAGATTATCGGTCATGGCCAGAAGGACATATTGCAATTTCACATATCCGCCCAACAACTGCAGCAACGGTTTTTAGCCAGAATGTAATTGGTAACGAAATTCTCTGGGGGAGCAAGCCTCGAATTGACCAAGCGCTATCTAATGGTGAAATAATCCGCGACACCGAACCTGAAGAAGTTGGCGAAATTCTTGTAAAAGAAGAGACTGTGCCCGTATTTTTTGAAGGAAAGTTCATAGCCGTAATTTCGCGCCATCGTAATGTTGAAACAATGCGCACTCCATCCAAACTCGAATTAAATTATCGCGAGATTGCTCATAAAATTTACAGAATGGTTTCCGAAGGTAACTTCCCAATAAAGGAAAGTGTCTATCTCGCAGAGTCAGCGCCTCGAGTTGGAGATGGCTTAATCAGATTAGATGTAAATGGCGTAGTGATTTTTGCTAGTCCAAATGCGAGATCTGCGCTAAATAAAGTTGGTTGGCCAAGTGATTTAGAAGGCCATAATTTAGGTGATGTTTTGGATTCGCTGCAAACTGGAACCATCAGACACATTCCACGTGAAGAGAATTGGCACGTTGCAATGAGTGGAAAAGCGCTACGCCGTGAGGAATTTGATTGCGAAACTGGCACCATTGATTTACTTTCAATTCCATTAACCCAAGCTAACGATCGAATTGGCGCAATTGTGTTAGCGCATAACGTTACCGAATTAAGGAGACGAGATAGAGCGCTACTTTCAAAAGATGCAACTATTCGGGAAATTCATCATCGAGTTAAGAATAATTTGCAGACAGTTTCAGCTTTACTAAGATTGCAATCACGGCGGATTGATGATCCAAACGCTAGTGCAGCGCTTGAGGAAGCTGTGCGCAGAGTTGCATCTATCGCGATTGTGCACGAAACGCTTTCTACAAGCGATAAAGAGAGAGTTGCTTTCGATGAAGTAATGGATCGAATAATGGCTAATGCAGTGGTATTAAGTACTAGAACTAATGAAATCACAATTGAACGAACTGGTAATTTTGGTGGTTTTCCCGCGATAGTTGCGACGCCACTTGCTTTAGTACTCACCGAACTAATTCATAATGCACTTGAACATGGCTTAGAGAGCATTGGCTCCAAGCTAGAACTTCGGGTCGAACGAAGTGAGACTTTATGCAAAGTTTATGTAAGTGATAATGGCAGTGGACTTTCGGAAGGGTTTACACCAGAGCATCAAGCAAACTTAGGTTTACAAATTGTGCAAACTCTTACAGTTAATGAATTAAATGGAAGTATTGAATTTAAGCGGTTATCGCAAGGCACTGAAGCTATTGTGACTTTTCCGATTAGAAATTAGAAGCGGTTCTGATTTTCTAATTGTCGAGCGCGGTTTCTAGCAGCGCGGCGTTTCATAGCGCGGCGTTCATCTTCAGAAAGCCCACCCCATACGCCAGCATCCTGTCCGCTTTCTAGCGCCCAAGCCAAGCAAGCTTCTCTTACATCGCAGCGATTACAGACTTTTTTCGCTTCTTCAATTTGAGCTAACGCAGGACCGGTATTACCAATCGGGAAGAAGAGTTCTGGATCTTCATCGCGACAAGCTGATTTATGACGCCAATCCATTCCTACCCCTCCTAACTTTTACCGTGGCTCTGTCTTGACTTTCGACATGACCGAACCAAAACCAATGTATTTTCTGCTGATCGCCGGAATCGACAATATGCATATTCTCCCTGTTTAAAGTTGTATTAACAAGGACATTCACCTGGCAATTCGCTTAAAGTGCTTTATCTCATAATCCCTGAAAGAATATAGTCATGTCTGATTTCGCATATTTTGCAACGGGTTGCTTCTGGGGCGCTGAGCGTAGATTTTGGAATCTCGATGGTGTCACAAATACATCAGTTGGTTATATGGGAGGGGCTACCTCTAATCCAACTTATGAAGAAGTTTGTACTGGGAAAACGGGCCATGCAGAATTAGTTAAAGTTGAGTTTGATTCAAGCGCAATTTCTTACAAACGTTTACTTGAAGAATTTTGGGTTATGCATGATCCAACTTCGCTTAACAAACAAGGTGGTGATATCGGCACCCAGTATCGCAGCGCAATCTTTACCACCACTCCGGAGCAGATGATTGATGCGGTAAACACTAGAGATATTTATGAAGCCGAACTAACGAAGGTTGGAATCGGTGAAATTGTTACCGAAATTCAAGAAGTAGGCGAGCATAAGTATTGGATTGCCGAGGAGTATCACCAACGCTACCTAGAAAAAAATCCAAATGGTTACGATTGTCATTCGTCAACCGGAATAGAATTTCCGATGGCTGCGCATGAATAACGAAGAGTTACCGCTAGTTACTCCCAGCGGGAATGCATTTCCAATTCAATTAAATGATCTGGAATTAAAAGCTAAATTAGATCCGCTCTCTTTTGATGTCTTACGTAAAGCTGGAACCGAACGCCCTTTTACTGGTGAATATACTGATTCTGAAACTGTTGGTGTTTATAAATGCAAAGCTTGCAACGCTGAACTTTTTCGGAGCGAAACTAAATTTCACTCTGGCTGCGGTTGGCCATCTTTTTACGCACCCACTACAGATGACGCAGTTCTCTTGATTGAGGATCGGTCACTCTTCCCAAGAGTTAGAACTGAGGCGCGATGCGCATCTTGCGGCTCCCATCTCGGCCATGTTTTTGAAGGCGAAGGTTATGACGTGCCAACAGATCAACGTTGGTGCATTAATTCAGTTTCGTTAATTCTCGAACCTAAATAAGTTCGGTGCCACGCCAGCAATACCAAGCAACATGACTTCGAAAACCCACAAATTTATCGCCAAGTTTTTCCAATTTTTTTGGTTCTAATTCAACTCTCGCTTTATGAATCTTTTCCCAACCACGCCTAACACCTAGATCTCCAACCGGCCAAACATCTAGCCGGCCAAGTTGAAACATTAAGAACATCTCTATAGTCCATCGACCGATGCCAAATAATGGAAGAAGTAGCGCAGAAATTTCAGAATCAGATAGCTCATGCAATTTATGAACACCAGATTTCTTATCAAGAAAGACATTACTAAGTTCGGTAAGGGACCTAGTTTTAGCTCCGGAAACTCCAGAGGCACGAATTTGTTCTTGACTCAATTTAGCAACTCTTCTTGGCGTCAACTCTCCGCCCGCTGTCTCAATGGTTCGCTTAATGATCGTATCTGCGGCCTTCGTAGATAATTGTTGGGAAAGAATTGATGCAGCAAGAGAACTGAAATGGGTTTGATCCGATTTTGTTCTGCCAATAGTACATAATTTAGATTCGGAAATTACTTTTGTAAAGGCTGGATCAATCTCAACTATCTTCTTTGCAATAGCTCTTGCCTTATTATCAGATATTAAAGTCTGGGTATTCATCTGTTACTAGTAAGAACGCATATCCCGCTAGTCGGTTCCAATATGAAATTGTTCCGACCACACCTTTAGAACACCATTCTGGATACTCGCCAGAAGTTAAAATCGAAATCCACGCAAAAATTGTGAGCGCCAATGCATAAACGGCATAGACCGCGCCTACTAAATAAAGTGGGAGTGCCAAGATCCATTTAACAAGAGGTAAGTAGCGATTTAATTTCTTACCACCTTCAATTTCTGGAAAAGTTATTTCAACTCTTGGATCCGACTCAATTGATGGATAACCATCTTGAAGTAAAAGCACAAAAGCGACTATTCGATTTGAAAGCCCAAGAAGCGCTTTATTAAAACTAAGTACATAAGTTGGATAGACCTCACGAAAAACTAGTGCAAATAGCGCCGGTAGAACTAGGAACGCAGTGGGCCAGCCATTCGTAGCGTCTGAAATTGAAAAAGAAGAAGAGTAAATTGCGATTGGCGCGACCAAAATCAACCTAAATAGCACGCTAATTCGGTCTCTAGAATTAAATTCAACTTTGATATTGGTCTCAATCTGTGCGGACACAAGTTCTCCTTCGCATAGTAAAGTGCAATTACTTAATTACTTTAATATGATTCACCTATGAGTGCAACAGTATGGTTAGTAACGCTATTAGTTCTTGGCTTGATTCTCACAATTGATCTCTTGATTGCTATTACTAATCGACATAAAGTCACAACTATTAAAGCTGCTGCAATCTGGACGGTTTTTTATATTTCACTTGCAATTGCATTCGGTTTATCCATGGGAAGTTGGGGCAATGCGCAAGCACAGGGAGAATTCTTCGCAGGTTGGATAACTGAGTATTCGCTCTCAATGGATAACTTATTTGTCTTTATTTTAATTTTGGCACGGATGAAAGTCAGCCAAGAGAAAGAAGAATTGGTACTACTAATTGGAATTGTGATGTCACTCTTCCTTCGTGGAATCTTTATTGGAGCTGGATCAGCGCTTGTAAATCGATGGTCGTGGGTATTTTTCATATTCGGAGCTTTCCTACTTTACACAGCATACAAATTGATCGCGGAGGATTCCGAAGAAGAGTATGAAGAGGGACCGTTTATTAGGTTTCTTCATAAGAAAGGTGCTTCCTACTTCGTAATTGCGCTATCAGCGATTGCAACTACAAATGTTATTTTCGCATTTGATTCCATTCCAGCTATATTTGGTCTCACTAAAGATCCATATATTGTGGTGACAGCAAATATTTTTGCGCTAATGGGATTAAGGCAGCTTTACTTTATTATTGGTGGTTTAATGAAAAAACTAATTTATCTCTCCGAAGGGCTTGCGATTATTTTAGGGTTCATCGGACTCAAATTGATTTTTGAGGCCTCTCACTTTCAAGGGTGGGAGAAATTCTTTGGCGTGCCCATTCCGGAAATTTCTTTGGCATTAAGCCTTTCGGTAATTCTTGGAGTATTACTACTAACTACCGTGCTTAGCCTGCTTAAAGGCCAAAAGAAAATCGCTTAACTGCAAATTAATACCAATTTGCGGCTAGCCAGATTGCGATTTTCACTCTACTTTTAGCCTTTCCGCAAATTTTTGCTGCAAATTTGCAGCGCATTCTTTAATTGGAGGTCTCGAGTGAGTTTAGAAATCGACCATTCAAAGATCGGAATTAAAGAAGTGGCAATTGAAGCAGGAGTTTCACCAGCAACAGTTTCGCGCGCATTACGAGGCTTGCAGCATGTAAATGCTGAAACTAGAAGAAGAATTGTTGATGCCGCTGAAAAATTGAATTACCCAATTCCACAAGCTCCAGCAAAAGCCATATATGGTCGAACAAATAGCGTTGGCGTTGTTGCACCATATGTATCTCGATGGTACTTCGCACAAGTTATTAACGGCGCCGAACAAGCGCTACGTGAATCTGGTTTGGACCTACTGCTCTATAACTTTTCGCAAATGAAAGGTCGAGAACGACTATTTCAACACCAGATGTTAAAAGGTCGAGTTGATGCGTTAATTGTTATTAGCTTGCCACCAACCGAAGAAGAATTCGAATCAATGCTTAGCCTGGGTATTCCAATTGCGTTAGTTGGAATGCACCACGACCGTTGTTCAAGTGTTGCAATTGATGATGTTGCTGGCGCACGAACCGCGACTCAACATTTAGTAAACCAAGGACACAAAAAGATTGGCTTACTTTCTGGCCGCCCCGATGACCCATTTGGTTTTAGCGTTCCACAAGATCGCCGAAATGGTTTTATGTCAGTACTTGCAGAGAGCGGAATCGAATGGAATCCAGCTCGAGAAGTTTACGGAGACTTCACAATGCACGGTGCTAGTAGAGCAATGGATGATTTATTAGCTCGGCCTAATAGACCAACTGCAATTTTTGCGGAATCCGATGAGATGGCACTCGGCGCACTACAAGCGATTCGCCGTCATGGATTAAAAGTTCCAGAAGATATATCAATTATTGGTTTTGATGGCCATGAAATGGCTGAATTTTCTGATTTAACCACTATCGAACAGCCAGTAACGGTAATGGGCGAGATGGCTGCTTGGTCGATAATGGAGCGGTTAAAAGCGCCAAAAAGCGAATTACATTCACTTACACTTCCTACAACACTCATTGTTAGAAACTCTACGCGCAGGCTGGAACCGGACGAAGTGTAAAACTACTTTTTTTTAGTGGAATACTGGCGCAATGAGTGAAAAAGTAATCGCAGATTCTTTAGCCCAACTGAAGAAAAGATCTAGTGCTAAATGGCGTTTCTACCCAAGCGATATTTTGCCGTTGCCGGTTGCCGAAATGGATTTTCCGATAGCAGATCCAATAAAGTTTGCGTTACACGATTTAGTTGAACGCTCAGATACCGGTTATTTAGGACCGATTCCAGAATTGAAAGAAAATTTTGCAGGGTTTGCTAGTAGAAAATGGAATTGGAATTTAGATCCAGAACAAGTTCGAATCGCTTGCGACGTTGGAGTTGGCGTTATCGAAGTTCTACGTACCTTTATGAGTGTTGGCGATAAATTAATGATTAATACTCCGGTCTACGAGAATTTTTTTACCTGGATAAATGAACTCAAGCTAACAAAAGTTGAAGTCCCATTAAAGCGTGAAGGCATGCATTTCACTTTAGATATGGCAGGAATTGAAGCAGCTTATAAATCTGGCGTTAAAACTCATTTACTTTGCAATCCGCACAATCCAGTCGGAACTGTTTATACGAAATCAGAGTTGATGCAAATTGCAGAATTAGCGAATAAATACGACGTAATAGTGATTAGTGATGAGATACATGCTCCGCTAACTTATTTAGATACAACCTTTACGCCATTTCTAGCAGCCTCAGATATTGCAAAAAAAGTTGGTATCACGGTAACTTCAGCAAGTAAGGCTTTTAATCTTGCTGGTTTGAAATGTGCAACTATCGTCGCGCAGGATCCTAAATTAAATGCCATGTTGGATACGATGCCTAAGTCAGTGCATGCTAGAGCCTCACTTTTTGGTGCAATTGCAAATGCCGTCGCATATAAAGCCGGTGACGAATGGTTAAGTGGCCTACTTACAACCTTGGATGACAATCGGCGCCTACTTGCTGATCTGTTAGCGGCCAAAGTTCCAGCAATTAAGTATCGAATTCCTGATTGCAGTTACTTAGCTTGGTTAGATGTTTCTGAGTTGAATTTAGGCGAAAACCCGACTGCCCATTTCTTAGAGAGAGGCAAAGTGGCAATTAATCCTGGCCATTCATATGGCGCTGATTATTCACAATTTGTTCGTTTAAATTTTGGAACAAGTCCCGAAATCATCACCGATTCGATTGGACGAATTCTTAACTCCTTATAGAATTCTCATATGTTTAAAGCAATTCGCCGGATAACTGCGCTTTTCGCATTGCTTCTCCTTGCAGTCAAAGGAGTTTTTACTTTTCTCTCGTGGGTAGAACGAAGTGATGAATCTGCCAGCGCATGGGTCGATGAAGATGAATTCGAGGAAGTAAGTTGAGCACTGAATACATCCCTGGAACTTGTAACTTAGGGAAGAGC
Source organism: uncultured Actinomycetes bacterium (assembly GCA_903878415.1). GTDB lineage: Bacteria > Actinomycetota > Actinomycetes > Nanopelagicales > Nanopelagicaceae > UBA7398. The sequence goes on along the minus strand of CAIRHO010000038.1, from coordinate 26,036 downwards.
GAAGTTCGTCGTCGCCAAATTGTTGCGCTAATCGGGGCAGCTTTTTCGATTTCTAGCGGCGCAACTCTGGCTTCATCTGACGTTTCCACAATTGGAAAATTTTCTATCATTCTGCCACTCATGGTTTTTGCAATCGGTTTTGTACAATCCAGAAAGAAATTCTGCTTAGCGTATGGGTTTGCAGGGACTTTTAATCTTGGCAAAATGGGCGAAATTTCTAAAGTACAAAATCCATTAGATCGGGCTGCAGACCGTAAGACCGCTTTAATTATTCTGATGCAATCAGCTGCACTTGCGCTAGTTCTTGCCATAGCTTTTGTATTAGCTACCCGTTAATAAAGGCTTTTAGAGAATCGGAAATTTAGATGACTGATGCCAAAACTTGGGGAGTGACGATTGCAGTCCTACTAGGAGTACTGGTTTTTGATTTGCTACTAGCAATTAAAAATCGCAAACGAGAAACCACTCTAAAAGAAGCTGCGCTTTGGACAATTTTTTATGTGATTGCCGCGATTGTCTTTGGAATAAACCTCCAATTTAATGGGGTTGCTGGCCATGGTGAAGAATTCTTTGCTGGGTGGCTGACGGAATATTCACTCTCGGTAGATAACGTCTTTATTTTCATAATATTGCTAGCGAATTTGAGCGTTAAACGGGAGAGTGCACAATTAATTTTATTGGCCGGCATAGCAATCGCACTAGTTTTGCGAGGTATTTTTATTGCCCTAGGTTCGGCACTGATTTCTAAGTTCTCTGCAGCATTCTTTATTTTCGCCATAATTTTAATAGCCACTGCTTGGAAGCTAATAAAAGAAAAGCATGGTGATGAAAAGGTATATAAAGAAGGCCGGATAATCACCTCACTTCGAAAGCGCGGTGCGTCTACCTTCACGATCGCTTTGGTGGCAGTCGGAACCACTGATTTGATATTTGCACTTGATTCGATACCTGCAATTTTTGGTCTAACCAAAGATCCTTACATTGTCTTTACCGCAAATGCATTTGCTTTAATGGGACTTCGTCAACTTTATTTCTTGCTGGCCGGGTTAGTTGACCGTCTAATTTATCTTTCGAAGGGCTTGGCGGTAATTCTTGGATTTATTGGATTTAAGCTCTTCATTGAAGGATTGCATGGCGTAGGTATCCATAAAATCGGTTTCTACGAAATCCCACATATTACTCTAGCGGTGAGCCTAGGCGTTATCGCAGCTGCGTTATCTGTTACGACTTTGATAAGTTTAACGGCGACTAGAAAGTAATTTTTTTAATACCAAATTAGTTAATAAACCAATTACAAGGCCCCAAATTAAATCGATCGCAAGCACGGAAATAGCTGTGACAATAAAGACGGCTCTCTCCCCATAAGTAGTGCGTAGCGCTTCGATGATGCTCTTCGGATTAGCAATTCGATATGAAGTGCCAATTAATACTCCAGCTAGTGCAGCTGTCGGAATGATTGAGACTACCGGCGCTAGAAACAACACCACCATAAGTAGGAAACACGCATGTACGATCGACGCGAATCTGCTTCTGGCTCCAGCTCTAACATTGACGCTAGTTCTAGCAATTGCACCGGTAGCCGGCATTCCGCCTAAAAATGATGCGGCAATTGTTGCTAGACCTTGGCCGAATAACTCACGATTAGGCTGATGTTTTCTCTGTTCATGGTCAATAATCTTGTGTGCCATACCATCAGCAACTCGAGCCGAAAGTAACGACTCTATTGCTCCTAAGAGAGCAATCACAACAATGGCATATCCGAGTTCCCTAATCGGTATAGCGTTAAATGTTTCCAAATAATTGCCAGCAACTTCAAATTTTCGAGGGATTGCGCCGATAGTTGCAACTTTGATACCTAGAAAATGCACAATAAGCGTAGTTAGTAGTACCACCACGATGCTGGCGGGGATATGCACTTTCGGCGCAACCATCTTATTCATTTTGGGCCAAGTGAATTTTATGACTAAGGCAAAAATAACAATTGAGATAGAAGTCCAATTAATTGAATTTGATATTGCGCTCTTGAATGTATCGATGGCAACTAAAACTGTATGCGAACCTGGAGCGCGTTGAATTCCCAAGACTAACGGGACTTGTTGCAATGCAATCACTAACGCAATTCCAAGAGTAAAACCTTCCATAACTGCAAAAGGAACACGATCAATATATTTGCCAACTTTAATAAACCCCAAAAAAATGATTAGAAATCCAGCTGCAATTCCAAGTGGAGCTAGCGCCGCTACTCCATATTTAGAAACTATTGGTACCAGAACTACTGTCATTGCTCCAGTTGGCCCGCTAACTTGAAAATTAGAACCGCCAAAAACCGCAGCAATTAGTCCAGCAATAATCGCTGTTATTAGCCCGGACGCTGCACCAGAACCTGTAGTCACACCAAATCCAAGTGCGAGCGGAAGCGCCACAACGCCAACGGATATTCCGGCAATTAAGTTATGGCGAAAGTTTTTCTTAAAAGGCTTATAGTCATTTGCAGAAGGAAGGAATTCGGTGAATAAAGCCATCAGGGTTACATAGTACTCGGCAACTTCCCAGTTCTAAGTCATTGATTTCAAATTTCAAAGGGAGTATCTTCAAATGCAGGAGGAATAAATGGAAATAATCATTCATCCAAGGAACGCAGCTCTAGCAGAAGATTTCAAAAAAATTGCCTTAGAAAAACTAGAGAGCATGAATAGATTTAAAGTTAAAATTGATCGCATTGAATTGAAAGTTCTACATGAAGGAAATCCTCGGCTAGGTAAGAAGTCACATAAAGTTATACTTACATCCAGAGGAAGTGGACCGTTACTTAGGTCGGAGTCTTCAGATTTCAATGATTTAGCGGCATTTGATGGCGCGATAAAGAATTTCGAATTGCAAATTAGAAAAGTTCATGAAAAGTCTAAAGATATAGAGCGTGGCTCGATTCGAAACAAACCTGCTGGCTAAATTTATTTTAAATACTTTATAGCAGATTCGTAAGCATCATAAAAAGCGGTATTCCAAATACCTTGATTTGGATCAAACATTTGGCCACTTATTTCACCTTGGCCGAGTAAGAAATCAATACTTGTTTGAGTATCGGTTGTAACTGATGCAAGTTGTTTTTTGAAATCCGGTAACAAACAATCATTATGTAGCGCCATTTCTTCATATATCCGAAGATCAGATTGTAAAACTTCGATTGCTTCAGACGCTATAAGTTTAACTAATACAATAGTTCGATTCTTATTTGATAAACCGGTTTCGTACTTTAAAACATCGGAATGATAAACGCTCCATTTTTTACTTCCAATTAATTCTTCATTTAAAACAAAGCTCTTCAGATCTATGCATTCTTGAACTTGAGAGGCGCTTGGTGAGTTTTGACCTGGGTAAAAATGAACAGTTCCCCAAATTGACCCTGCTGACAGTAAGAGCAACGCTGGTAACAGCAGCCAATAAATCGGCTTGGTTGATTTCATTAGCCAATTATTGCAGAGGCTCCCATTAAGTGCCACCTCTCTACAAAACTCTCGGTCTATTTCAACTTCAGGTCTAATGTCAAGGAAATGAAGAATTTTTAAATTCTACGGGAAGAGAGAAAACGGTGTCAGGTATTTTCTTTGATTTTATGAATAAATCTGCGACTTATTTGAAATGGGGTTGGTTTCAAATCTCAATCTCAAATTTGCTTGTTATTTTGCTGATGTTGTTAATTTTTGCTTTAGCAGTACTTTTGCCGTTTCCCCAAAGTCATGATTCTAATAACAGTGGTAATTAATGATGAGCGAAATGTGGACTTCTAAGCTTAGAAAATCTTGGCAAAAGAATCTACCTATTGATAAATTATTACCAGATGATCAGCCAGCATATGTGGCTTCCTGGATTTATGTATTCGGAGTTTTAACTTTAGCCGCACTTGGCGTAATTATTGCTACCGGAATCGTTCTATCGTTTGAAGGTCCAGCTTGGTACCACACTTCATCTGCTGGACATTTCATGAATAGTTTGCACTTTTGGAGTGTGCAGTTGTTCTTTGTCTTCATGGTGGTTCATCTTTGGGGAAAGTATTGGATGGCTGCTTGGCGAGGTCGAAGGTTGATGACTTGGATGACCGGCGCTGTTGCGTTTGTGGCTTCAATTGCAACCGCATTTACCGGTTACTTAGTTCAAACCAATTTTGATTCACAATGGATTACATTTGAAGCCAAGGATGGTTTTAACTCGGTAGGAGTTGGTGCTTGGTTTACCGTTACAAATCTTGGTCAGATGTTGCTACTCCATGTTGCATTTTTACCGTTAATTCTTGGCGTAATAACAGTTATGCATGTCCTGTTGGTTCGCAAAAAGGGCGTAGTTCCGCCAATTGATGCAGCAATTAGTGGGGTGAAGTTATGAAACGGAATTCAGAAGCTTTTGATGCCAATCCTTGGCAAGGTCGCACTCGAAAGTACGACATTGTAAAGGAGGGTGTAATTGCATTGGTAGTAGTTTCGTTAGTAACGCTCTCGCTATCAGCCTTTTTTGGATCGCCCGATGAAAAGCCGTTAACTTTTAAGAATTGGGCAACCACAAATGCTGATAACTTCTATGCAACTGCAGTTCAAGAACTTGCTGGGAGTAGCGGGACGGCAACTTATGGCGCGCCATATAATGAAAATGGTGACGGCTTAAATGTTGGTCCGCTCTGGTTGCAAAAATGGGCTGGCGTAACTCACATGATCGATGCCGCAAATGATTTCGTGATTGCGCCGTTATCAACTCAAGTTCTCTCAACTGAAATTGCATCTGCGTTAGCTACTTGGAATGCAGCATCGGATTCAGTTAAAGAAAGTTGGGCGGCATCTTATGATGATGCAATTAATAAAGTTGAAGGAGATATAGGCGCGGTTCCTGCTGGCCCATATGGTCCAGTCCCAGCACTTGCAGCGGGTTTAACAAGTATGGCTAAATCTGGTGGGTTAGATGCTGCGCTGCTTTCGCAAGGCGGCTTCTTCCAAACCGATAACACCAAACAAATTCTTTTCTTTGGTGATGGCGCGTACTTAGATGATGCTGGAACTGCAGCTAATCTACAAGGTGGTACTTGGGGAATGATGAATGAAACTGGAAGGTATCCAGGCCAGGCTTGGCTCTGGCTTTACTCCTTCTGGTATCAGATTCCACCATTTAATAATGAAGAGTCAAAACCTATTGGCGCAAATGCCGATGCATACATTCTCTTTATTATGGGCGGTATGTCACTTGGGTTAATTTTGATTCCATTAATTCCAGGCGTACGTTCGCTGCCGATGCTAATCCCAATCCATCGCAGGATTTGGCGTCGTTACTACGAAGAAGAAGGCTTATAAACGCATACTCGAACGTACCCATGATTTAAGGCTATTCTTAAATCATGGGTACGTCTTCTAATTTAAATAACAAAATCGCTTTAAAGATAACTGCCGGCGTAAGTACGATGTGGTGTGCTTATATATTTGCTGCAATTGCGTTAATTTCACTCCCAAATGCAATTAAGAGCGGCGATACGATCGTAATAGTTTCTTGGATTGCTCAGACATTTTTGCAGCTGGTATTGCTATCAATAATTATGGTTGGTCAGAACGTGCAATCCAAAAGCTTCGAGAAGACTATAAATGAAACCCACGCTGCAACACTTCTGGAGCTGGCCGAGTTAAAAGTTCTTTCACAAGAGATGCATCGGGTAATTAGAGACCTTGAAACGAGAATTACGCCCGAGAAATAGCGGCTCTAAGTTAGGCTACCCCCATGTCGAAAGTTCTTGCATCGCTCCCAGTTGGCGAGAAAGTCGGAATCGCATTCTCTGGCGGACTCGATACTTCAGTAGCGGTTGCCTGGATGCGCGAGAAAGGTGCGATCCCTTGCACCTATACCGCAGACCTCGGCCAATATGACGAACCAGATATTGCATCAGTTCCAGACCGAGCAAAAGCTTATGGCGCAGAAATTTCGCGGTTAGTTGATTGCCGACTTTCACTAGTCGAAGAAGGACTTGCTGCGATTGCTTGCGGTGCATTTCATATTAGAACTGGTGGAAAACAATATTTCAATACCACTCCACTTGGTCGCGCCGTAACTGGAACGTTATTAGTGCGCGCCATGTTGCAAGATGGCGTTTCAATTTGGGGCGATGGCTCAACTTATAAAGGTAATGACATTGAACGTTTCTATCGATATGGGCTATTGGCTAATCCAAAACTTAGAATATATAAGCCATGGTTAGATGCAGATTTCGTTGCTGAACTTGGTGGCCGAAAAGAGATGTCCGAATGGTTAGCTAACCATAAGTTGCCTTACCGAGATAGCGTTGAAAAAGCTTATTCAACCGATGCAAACATTCTTGGTGCAACTCATGAAGCAAAAACTTTAGAGTTGCTGGAAACTTCGATAGAAATCGTCGAACCAATCATGGGTGTTAAATTCTGGGATTCTAAGGTTTCTATTGAAAGTGAAGATGTTCGAATTGGATTTGTGCAAGGACGACCTGTTTCAATTAATGGCAAGGAATTTAAAGATTCTGTTGCGCTAATGAACGAAGCTAATTCAGTAGGCGGTAGACATGGCCTTGGCATGTCAGACCAGATTGAAAATCGAATTATTGAAGCTAAGAGCCGTGGCATCTATGAAGCGCCCGGCATGGCGCTCTTATTTATTGCATATGAAAGATTGATAAGCGCAATTCATAACGAAGACACAATTGCTAATTACCATGCCGAAGGACGGCGTTTAGGTCGATTGCTTTATGAAGGTCGATGGCTTGATCCGCAGGCGCTAATGCTTCGAGAATCACTTCAGAGATGGGTTGCTTCGGCGGTTACGGGTGTAGTAACAATCCGACTCCGCCGCGGTGATGATTACTCAATTATTAATACAACCGGTCCATCTTTTAGCTACCACCCAGATAAATTATCGATGGAACGAACTGAAGGCGCAGCATTTGGACCAGTTGATCGAATTGGCCAATTAACAATGCGAAATCTAGATATTGCAGATACCCGTGCCAAGTTAGAGCTATATAAAGCGCAAGGACAACTAGGTGGCGGCCAATTTAAATTAGTTGGCGAGATAGATAGCGGAGATTCAAAGAGCTAATTAGTTTGCTACAAACTAGTTATGCTTTTAAGTTTCCACCTACTGCAATTCCTTCGCGGATACATATTCCTTTTGCAATTTTAAGCGAGATTTCTAAATCCTCGTTTCCATCGGCAATTGGGTCGGCATCTTGTTTTCCAGTTGTGGCAAGAGTATGGAAAGCAGCTAGTTCAATCTCGAATGAAGGTAAATACGACTCCGTGGTGGTATTTTCATGATCCAGTCCGATTCGTTTCGTTGAAATCAATTTTGTAGGAACTCGAAGAATATATGGGCTAGGGAAGATGATGTGATGTCCTTCGAACTCGTTTACCCATCGAATTTCTTCTTGGTAGAGCGGGTATTGATCTAAATAGAACCATCTAATTGTGATTCTGACATTGTCGGCAGTACGTGCATTAATAATTATGGAATGAGCTTTTTCACTGCCGTCATTTGGCCAACGATCCACAAAATCAACTTCATTGATATGTATATCTAGAGCCCGTAAAACGGATAACTCATGAATAACGCTACCTAAAATTACATCGGTATAAAAACTTCCAAAAGAATCCGCCGCAGCTTCGCCCAAGGCAGTAACTTGGATCTGTCGGTCGCTACTCTTAAATTTCTCAATCAATTCTTTTGGTGCTGGCGCAGATGTTACTGAAATTTCCGTTGTTGCAAGCTGGCTCTCGCCACTTGGATGCAGCACGACAACATCCACCGTACGTGGGCGACTTTTAATAAGTTTCTTTGCCGCTGTTACTGCGGGATCAAATGTTTTCATGTAACCGATCATGAGTTTTTTGCCAGAAGTACTTAGTGCAACTTCTATAGATTTCATTTCTTCTCTTGAGTAGGCGAGTGGTTTTTCGCAGAATACATCTAAGCCAGAATTGAGAGCTTTAACGACAACTTCAGCATGGCTTCCCGAATTTAAAATTACAACGGCATCTATCAATGATGATGCAAACATTTCTTCAGGAGAGGGAAATCTATTAACTATTCCAAAACGGTCCGCCAGCAAATGAGCCGCAGCAATATTAAAATCGGCAATTGCAGCAACTGCGAAGAGATCACTCCGTCGCGTGAGAATCGGGAGGTGTACGGAAGAAGCGACCGCGCCAGCACCTATTACTCCTACACGAACGATCTGATTGCTCACGCTTTCCTCCAAATTATGTGACTTATTTCCATGAAATCTTAGCGAATTTGGTAAAAAGTAGCGAGTATCTGCATAATAATTCGAAGCATGATAGAAAAAAGTACCGCTCCTACTCCGGAAGATTTGCAATGGTTAAAAACGGTAGTGACAAATATCCATATAAAAAATCGCCAGCGCGGCCACGCAACTTGGTGTGGTCATGATTTTGATTTCACATGTCCTTCTTCAGTAACTTACCCATTTCAATGGTTCTGGGATTCTTGTTTTCATGCAATTGCGCTGAGCCATATTGATTTAGCAAAAGCCGAAGCTGAGATAAAAAGTCTATTAAAGAATCAACACGAAGATGGCTTTGTTTCGCACGTCACATTCTGGCAACGCGATAGTTTTGAAGAGATGGTTTCAACTTACGCGATTGCATTCCGATCAAAATACTTATCAGATGAGATGCAACCACCCTTGTTAGCTGAAGCTGTGCAAGCAGTCGCACAACGTGGCCGCGGCAACGAATTCATCAAAGAAGTATTGCCGAGTGTTCGTAGGTTCTATGAATGGTTGCATAATGTTAGAAATCCATTTGGTGACGGGTTAATTCGCGTGGTCCAACCCGATGAGACTGGCCTCGATCACTCTCCTAAGTGGGATGAGCTAATGAACATTCAAGATGAGGAGCACGAAAGTTGGGATCGCGGTTGGCACTCGATTTGCGACCCCTACGATAAATTTAATCGAGATCCAAAGAAGATGATTGCGTTAAATCATTTTGTTGTTGCAGATGTAATGGTAAATGTAATTTATATTGAAAATTTAAGAGTTCTTGCAGAGCTCTGCCTGCAAATTAAAGATGAGGCTGGGGCCGCTATTTATATAGCTCGTGCAGCGAAAGCTCGAGATTCCTTAGAAGAACTTTGTTGGGATGAAACAGATGGCCTCTATTACGATGTAAACGGCAAAGAGAATGAGAAACTTCGAGTTAATACATTTACCTCGCTAATGCCGCTCTTGTTGGCAGATTTAGCGCCTAAAAAAGTCGAAGCATTGATGGCTCATCTGCTCAATCCAGAGGAGTATTGGGCGGAATTTCCAATACCTAGCACTGCAATGAACCATCCGACTTATCGTCCAGAAACGGTTGGCGGAAATCTAGTGTGGCGCGGACCAACTTGGATTAATAGCAATTGGTATTTAGCGCGTGGCTTATTGCGACATGGAAGAGTAGATCTTGCTCGAGTGATTGCGAATCAAAGCATCGTTGCGATGCGTAAAAGTGGTGTTCGTGAATATTACAACCCACAGAGCGCCTCTGGCCGCGGCGCACCAGATTTTAGTTGGTCAACTATTCTCCTTGATTTGGTTATGATGGTTCTCTAATGACAAATCCGAGAATTAGATTGCACAATGCAAAAGTTGGCATAGTTCCCTTGAATTGGAAATATGATCCGAACCAAAAAGAGAAATTTCTTTTAGAAATCGCTCAGTATGGTTTTGCAGGAATTCAAGTTTCAGGTGAACAAGCCGAATCCTCGGAATTTCGCGAGTTGATGAAAAAATATAACGTTGCGCCTGCCGAACAATATTTGCCAATTAAATGTAATGAGGATGGTCTGTTGCCAGGAGCAGAAGCTGAAGCTGAATTAATAATTAAGCAGGCTGCGGGTGCTGGCGTTGAAATGATTGTGTTTGCGGCGGATGGTTCCGAAGATCGCGACCGGAGCGCTGGAAATGCGGATAACGGTCCCGGACTTTCCGAAACGGGTTTTAAAGTTATGGCTGAATTCGTAGAGCGGCATGCGGCGGTTGCTGCAAGCCACGGGATGAAATCTTCATTTCATCCACATGGTGCTACCTATATCGAAACTCCGCGCGAAACTAAGAAATTAATGGCAATGCTTAGTGAAAAAATAGGGCTCTGTTTAGATGTGGGTCATTGGATTGTTGGCGGCGGTGATCCAGTTGTAGCAGTATCTGAATATGGCCATCGAATAACTCACATACATGTGAAGGATGTCAGCGGGGAAGTACTCGCGAAGATGCTCTCAAAAGAAGTTGAAACCATGGGTTTTGCGGTTGATGAGTTAAAACTCTTTGTTCCAGCTGGCACCGGACTATTGAAAGTTAAAGAGTTATTTATTGCGCTCGATAAATTAAATTATTCTGGATGGTTAATGAGCGAACAAGACACTGCCTGGGAGCCTTCGCAAGAAGCTTCTGCGGTGTCGATGGCTAATATTCAAGCTGCGCTAACTAACTAAAACTTCCGCTGGGCTTTCTTGCCATCAATTAATTTAGCACGAGCTTCTTGAATTGATTTCTTATCAGAAACCTCAGGAATACCAACTTCCCAGAATGCGCCACCTTCAGTCCAAGTAGTTGGTGCCGTATTAATAACAATTACTTCAACTTCTTTGGAGTTAGCAGTATCTAGTAATTTCTTAGTAAGTTCTGAAACTGAAGTAACTCGATGGGAATTAGCTCCCATAGATTTTGCATGCGCTACAAAATCGACCCTGGCGGCGGACTCATTTTCAGTAATCATGGTTCTAAATGAAGCTGCGCCATTACCGGTCTGTAATCTAGAAATCACAGCAAAGCCACCGTTATCACAGAGTATTAAAGTCAATGGATATCCATGGAGTACAGCGCTGTAAATATCTGAGTTAAGCATCATGTAAGAACCATCGCCGGTCATTGCAATCACCCGGCCGGTTTTCTTCATATCTTTCTGCGCAATAGCTGCGCCAAATGCACCGCTAATTTCATATCCCATACATGAAAAACCATATTCGCAATCAAATGAAGCAACTGATTTGGAGAGCCAATTGTTATTTAACTCGCCAGGCAAACCTCCGGCTGCGGTTAAAACATAATCTTCAGGGCGAGCAATTTCATTAGCCGCAATTACAACTTGGGCATATGTTGGTAATTCAGATTTCAATTTCTCACGGCTAGTACGTAACACCACGCTGCTATTTTTTAACGTTTTAGCTCGAGCGATCCAATCAGCTCTATTAGTTGGCTTAACTTGGGTTCTTAACTCTGAAATTGTGGCTAGTGCGTCACCAACTACGGCGCTTGCACGTCGTTTAGTTGCATCAAAGCGGGCGGCATTTATAGCGACGATATCTTTATCTCCAAATAAGGTCCAAGAACCAGTAGTGAAATCTTGCAACCGAGTACCGATTGCAATAATTAAATCGGATTCACTTACCAATTCATTAACTGGATCTGAGCCAGTAACACCTAGTGGGCCAACAAGTAGGGGATTGCTCCACGGGAGCGAAGATTTTCCCGCCATAGTTTCAACTACAGGAATCTGTTGTTCTTTGGCAAAAGCTGCAAGTTCTTTTTCGGCAAGTGAGTAATGAACGCCACCACCCGCAACTAATACTGGGCGCTTGGCGTTATTTATCAGAGCAACGCACTTATTCAATTCATTTAAATCAGGGCGAGGTCTTGGGACTTCATGAGTAGTTTCGTTAAAGAATTCTGCCGGATAATCAAATGCTGTTGCTTGCACATCTTGTGGCAACGCAAAAAAAGTTGGACCGCAACTAGCTGGATCTAACATCGTCATTAACGCTTGCGGTAACGCACTTAAAATTTGAGAAGGGTTAGTAATCCGATCCCAGAATCTAACTACTGGACGGAACGCATCGTTAACCGTTGTTGATGGTTCACCAAAATGTTCGACTTGTTGCAGAACTGGATCCGGTGTTCTGCTCTGAAATGTATCGCCAACCAAAATTAACATCGGTAATCGATTTGCCAACGCAGTTCCGGCTGCAGTAACGACATTTAACGCACCTGGTCCGATTGAAGTTGTTACCACCATGCACTGTTGGCGGCGCATTGCCTTGGCATAAGCAACCGCAGCTAAACCCATTCCTTCTTCACTTTGGCCACGGAAAGTTTTCATCTCATTTTGTGAATCAAAGAGCGCATCACCAAGGCTGAGCGCATTGCCATGGCCAAAAATTGCAAATGTTCCAGCAAAGTAAGGTTTAACTTCACCATCAATAATTATTTTCTGCGCCGTCAACCAGCGAACTATGGCTTGCGATGTCGTCATCAAAGTCATTGCTTCACCTGCCAGGGAGCTCGGGGATCGGGAATTTGGTTCTTCCAACTATCTCTAAGCCAAGCATGGTTGGGATCGTCGCAAAAATCCATAGTGCGCTTTCGGCTCGGACCTGCGAGAACATTTAAGTAGTACATCGGATAACCCGGCATCGCAGCGCAAGGTCCGTGGTAACCACGGGGAACTAAGTAAATATCGCCATCATGAATTGTGACGGTGTCATCAAAGAATTCAGGATCTTCCGGCGCAGAATAAGTTCGATGAAGTCCGAAACCTTCGCTTTCGCCATGGGCACTTGAAATCTTGCCGATTCTGAAATAATAAATTTCTTCATTCTCCACTTCGCAACCTTTGATGCCATCATGTCGGTGTGGCGGAAAGCTAGATACATTGCCATCTGGAGTAATAACTTCAACTGCCATCAATTTTTCTGCATCTGGAAATAGATCTGGATGCATAAAGGGGCGAACTTCACGGGTAGCTATGCCTGCTCCACGAATTTCCACTTTACTAATTTTCGCAACATATCGACTTGGGAAGTTTGATTTTACAGAAGCGGTTGCAATTGCAACTTCTCCAGCGGTATCTGTACTTATCTCAACCTTTTCATTAGATGCTACATAAACCCAATCACTCGCACCAACAAAAACTCCGGATCGCCCAATTAATAAATATTCTTTGCCAGAAATGGAAACTTTAAAATTTTGCAGGTTTAATGGAATCAAAGCCGCTTCAATATCTCCAGAAAAGTATTGAGAAATATCGGTTTTCCCAGCCGGAATGCTTATTACTTGTAATCCGGAATATTGCCACCCAGCCATTTCTGGAGTTATCGATTTAATGCCAGAGCTAAATGGGAAGAAGCGTTGGCTCACTTTGAACGCTCCATCAATTCGCGAACTTGAACTTCAGTGGGCATTGCATCACTGCACATTAATTGGGAAGCAACATAAGCTCCAGCGCCATTTGCAAAGGAAACTGAATCTTCTGGACTCCAGCCAGATAACAAACCGTGCACCACGCCTGCTCCAAATGCATCGCCGGCACCTAAGCCACATTTAGTTTTTATACGTAACCCTGGAATTGCAGTGGCGCTATGTCCATGAGCTACCAATACGCCTGTAGCGCCGCCCTTAACAATTGCTAACTTAGGTCCCATTGTAAGTAAAGCAGCAGCAAATTCCGCAGCGCTAGAGTTTTTCGGTAAGCCAGTTGCAACAGCGCACTCTTCCAAGTTTCCAATCGCAACTGTTGCATATTTAACCGCAGCTGAAATTTCTTTATGAGCAGACTCTGGAGAGCTCCAAAACGAAGGTCGATAATCCAGGTCAAAGATAACTTCACCATTTCTGGATTTGAGTAGCTCAATTACGGTATTTGAAAGCGGCGCTTGCGAAAGCGTAGATCCAGTAAACCAAAAATACTTGGCAGCCTTAACTGCTGATATTAATGATGCTGAGGTTTCAATTTTAGTATCTGGCGCGCTGCTATCGCGATAAAAAATAAATTCTGGGCTATCTGGATCTTTTATTCCCGCAACCACAATTGGGGTTTTGCCAGCAGGAGTTTTAATTACAAATTCTGTTGAGACGCTGAATTTCTTCAATTCACCAATTGCAAATTCGCCGAGCGCATCACTTGCTACTCCAGTAATTACCGCTGTTTTATGGCCGTATCGAGCGGTCCCGATCGCAACATTTGTAGGGCTGCCACCGACAGATTTCTGAAATGTTTGCGGATCAGATAAGCCGTGACCTTCTTCCTGACCATATAAATCAACACTAATTCTGCCAATGGTGAGGAGGTCTAACATGTGTGGATTCTACATATATGCGCGTAGCAAAGATATCCCGAGCACTCCGATTATCTTTCTGAACGAGATTTTGCTTGACTATATACATGGAGATGCATTCAACCAGCGTGATGACTCTCGCCATAGATTGTGGCGGGTTATTTATCAAAGGCTCGGTACTAGATAGCGCTGGCACTTTGCATGCGCAGCCAGTAGCTGTGCCAACTCCATATCCACTTTCACCCACACATTTGATTCAAACTATTGATGACATTTCAAAAGGTTTACCGAATTTTGATCGCCTAACCGTAGGAATGCCCGGCATGTTGCGACATGGCGTTGTTGTACACACACCTCACTATATAAATGCAAAAGGTCCACGCACTCGAATTGAGCCAGAGCTAGAAAAGCAATGGAAAGGCTTTGACATCCAACGAGCATTTGCAGAACATTTCAAAAAACCTGCAATCGTTTTAAACGATGCTGAAGTGCATGGCGCTGGAGTTATCAATGGCTCTGGTTTAGAAGTTGTAATTACGCTCGGAACTGGACTTGGTTTTTCAATGTTTGATGGCGGAAAACTTGCACCGCACTTTGAAATGTCGATGGCGCCAGTACGTAGAAATACCACTTATGACACTTGGGTTGGCGAGACTGAACTTAGGCGCCTTGGCGATCTATTCTGGTCTCGCCGAATTCGATTAATGGTTGAAGATCTACGGAAAGTTTTTCATTGGGATCGCCTCTATATCGGCGGCGGTAATTCACGTCGTATTCGCACTGAAGTTCTGCAAGTTTTAGGCGATGACGTAGTGATAGTTTCTAATACCGCCGGAATTTTAGGTGGCGTTAAAGCCTGGTCTTTGGAGCAAATTTAATTGGATTTGAAAAAGCAATTAGCCGGCGCGCCAATTTCATGGGGCGTTTGCGAAGCAAACGGTTGGGGTTATCAAATTGAAGCCGACCGAGTATTAAGTGAAATGCGCGAATGCGGAATTACCGCAACTGAGTTAGGCCCGGATGGTTACCTGCCGCAAGATGCAAAAGAGTTAGCAAGAGTTTTAGATGGACATGGCTTGGATTTATGTGGCGCTTTCGTGCCAATTGTTCTGCATAAAAAAGATCGCTTGAAAGCGTCCTATGAAAGGGCACGCCGCCAAGCAGAAGTCTTAGCCGAGCTCAACGCTGGTAATTTTGTATTGGCTACGCCAGCTGAAGATGGCGATTACGACTCTCGAGATCCGATGGATGCCGAAGCTAAGGCAGTTTTTTCGGAGTCACTACCGATGATCACTGAGATTGCCAAAGAATTTGGTTTGGAAATGGTGTTACATCCACATGCTGGCACAATGTTTGAAACTCCCAATGATTTAGATTTCTTGCTAAATGAAACTGATATCAACTTATGTCTTGATACTGGGCACATTGTGGTTGGTGGCGGCAAACCTTTAGATATTGCTAAACGCGCGGGTTCACGAGTTAAACATGTTCATCTAAAAGATTGCGATGCAGTCGCCGCCGCACGGATTCAAAATCGAACTTCTACATATTCGACTGAGGTAAAAAATGGCATGTACAAGCCGCTTGGCAAGGGCGATGCTCAAATTTCTGAAGTAATTCGCTTTCTTGATGGTATTAATTACGAAGGCAAACTAGTATTAGAACAAGATGTGATGCTCGATCAAGCTCCAGCAGTTGGAGCCGGTCCAATTTCAGCGGTTAGAGAAAGTATTGAATTTCTAAAATCTATACTTTGATTTTTTAGAGGTGCGAGACCGATTTATGCAGTGATAAAGAATTAAAATTTCCTAAAGTAATTAATTACAGGCCTTGAACTTCAATAACTCCGTGCCATTAAGATCAAAACCATCATCAGGTGCAACATGCAGGAACAAATCATCGTTTTCGCTTGTGAGTGCAAATGGATTTCGGGTCAGTACATGACCCGCCTTGCTGAAGAATTGAATTGGTGTTTCATAATTAATTCGTCGGTTAGTAAAGTCAACTATGGCCATCCCGCCCAATTCATAATCGCCTAACCCATTTGACTGCGGCAAGTTGGCGATTCCACCGCAAATCACGTGACCGTTACCAGCGAACTGAGAATCTTGATAGTCAATAAAACTACTTGGATTTTTCCAACGATCGAGTTCTCTACCATCAGAGCTCCAAGCATAAAACTCGCGAGATCCCCAATTTCCACCATATATGGAACCGGTCTCTGAGTTACTTAACGCCCACCCAATCGAATCCTTTACTTGAAACCTTTCGGTAACCTGAAAATTTTTTGCATCAATAGTTAACATCATGCTCTTACCGTTTGGTCTATATTCTCCGACCGGCACCCAAACATTTGTGCCATCGAAATCTATTCCGCCAGGGTGATACATATCGCCAGAACCTATGGTTATATCTTTTAGTAGTTTCCCAGCGTGATCGGTTACAAACATGTGACCAATACCGCGCCCAGGGGTCGATAGCGTCGGATCAAATACATTTAGTGGTTTTTCTAAAACCTCGACCGATGAAAGGAAAATGTAATCGCCTACAAAAGCTAAACCTTGGGGGTGATGAGTTGGGAAAGCAAGAGGAATTCGCTCTGCTAGCTCCCATTTCGTACCCCGATTTAGGCGCGCTACAAGTTCAAGGATAGTTAACGCGGATTTCATTCGGAATTGAGCCTAACTCTTCGAAGATGCCTAACATACTGCTAGTTTATATCTTACCTATTCGAAGGAAATCGACATCCGGTCTATTCCTTATTACTTGGAGGAGGCACTTTTAGTGCGTAAAAATAAACTCGTATCAATACTTGCAGTAGCTGGTTTAGCAGTCGCCACTCTTGGCTTCACTGCATCCACAAGCCACGCTGCAGTATTTCAAGTTCGTTTGTATGTATCGGGAGATACCAACGTTGAAAAAATGTGGCTTACAGAATTAATTCCTGCATTTGAAAAAGCAAACCCAAATTACAACGTTGACGTATCTTCTTTCGATCTTCATGGAAAAAATGATGCGCTTACTCTCGCGAAAATTATGGCTGCGGCCAAATTAAAGAAAGATGCAGGATTTGATGTTATTGAAGCTGGATTTGTTCAGGAACTTGGATTAAAAGGATTTTTAACAATTCCTTCAACTTCTCGAATTCCAAATATTTCCAAAGTGCCTGATTCATTAATGGAGTTGGCTAAGGGCGGAATTCCATATCGTGCTTCAACAGTTCTCTTGGCTTACAATTCAAAAGTTGTTGCCACGCCACCAAAGACAATGGATGACCTTCTTGTTTGGATCAAAGCAAACCCAGGTCGTTTCACATACAACCAGCCATCAGGCGGCGGTAGTGGATATGCATTCGCACAATCCGTTATCGATAAGTACATGACTGATGCAGATATCAAGACATTGGTAAATGAAGTTAACAAGCCGCTCCAAGCTAAATGGAAGGCAGGATTTGATGTACTCAAATCTCTAAACCCTTACACATATGGCAAAAATGGAACTTACCCATCCGGCAATGCTGCAACTCTTTCGTTGGTCTCTAATGGATCAGTCGATATGGCAACAGTTTGGTCAGATCAGTTCCTTAGCGGTCTAAAAGCCGGAACAATTCCAAGTTATTGGAAAGTTGCTCAAATCAGCGGACCAGCTTTAACTGGTGGCCCAGCAATGTTAGGAGTCCCAAAGGGCTCTCGCCAAGGTGTTGCAGCGCAACGTTTCATTAACTGGGTACTTTCACCAGCAGCTCAGAACATCATCGTTGGTGGCACACTTAACGGTTATCCAGTAATTCCAGTAACGCTGTTGAGCGAAGCTAACCAAAGCAAGTTTGCTGTTGGTACAGATATCTCAACACTTCGTCCTGGCTACCTATCAAGTAACTCAACTGACTTCAAAAATCAATGGGCGCTTGAAGTTCCTGGCAAGTAAATAGATTGAGCGCTGCGGTTACAAACCAAGTCGCTAAAGAGAGCTTTGAGTCGAAAGACTCAAAGCTCTCTCTTCTTGGTTTCTTCATGGCCTTGCCACCTATTTTGGTGCTCGGCATATTTATCGGGCTACCAATTGGTTTAGCTTTTTTTCTTTCCATTGGATATACCGGTGGCCTCAACGAAGTAATTTCAATTATTGGTCAAGATGTTCGCGGCCGAGATGGCAAGTTATTTACCCTACAGGCTTATAAAGATGTAATTGCGGATCCACGTTTTGCCGGAGATCTAAAAACAACGCTAATAGTTTCATTTGTCGCAACTATATTGGTATTAATTTTTTCAATTGGAGTTGGCTTATTGCAACGACTCCGCGGTGGAAAACTTTCCTCGATATTAACTGGACTTTCGCTCACACCGCTATTTATTCCGGTAGTTATTTCATCTTGGGCGCTTTACACATTTTATGGAAGTGCTGGCCTTTATCGCACAATTTTCAACTCATTCGGGCTTGATATTCCGCAAATAACTTCAACAATGCTTGCCGTGATTATCGGTTCCATTTGGACTTCGCTGCCATTTGCAATATTGATGGTCACATCTGGATTTCAATCGGTTCCGAATGCTTTAATTGAGGCGGCACAAGATGCTGGCGCGAGTTTAATAACGATTATTAGAACTGTAATGTTGCCGCTCGCCTTAATCCCAATAATTATCGTTGCAACCTTCACCTCTATCGGGGTGTTAGGTTCTTTTACTATTCCATACTTCTTAGGACCAAATCAGCCAACCATGTTTGGTGTGGAAATTACTAATTTCTTTACTGCATACAATCGACCACAACAATCGGTCGTCATGGCATTCATAGTTTTCGCAGCCGCTTCCGGTATTGCCATATCTTATATTTGGGCAAATTTCCGAAGTGCGAAAGAGAGTGGGAGAGTCTGATGGCCAATGATGTACAGCCGCTTAATCTCCACACTAAGTCAATGGGTGTAAAAGCAATACTCGTAGCTTTTTCTATCTTTATGATGCTTTTAATTGTCGGACCTTTGATCTGGTTAGCGCTTCACGCTTTTGTGGTGGAGTGGCTCTATCCAAGTTACAAGCCAACTGGATGGACTTTGGAATGGTTCCGTAAAGTATTTGAAGTTCCAACGCTTGTTTCTGCAATAAGGTATTCGCTAATTATTTCTCCAATAGTAGTAATCGTTTCAGCAGTAATCTGCTTGCCGGCCGCTTATGCATCGGCTCGTTATAATTATTGGGGCCGTAGAACATTTCTAATTATGATGTTCGCATCTAATGCATTTCCAAAGATTGGACTCTTCGCAACAATTGCAACGCTTTATTACTTCTTAAATTTGATGGGCACAATGGTTGGCGTAATTATTGTGCAAGTACTAGGGACCATTATTTTTATGACCTGGATCCCAGCTGCGGCCTTTGCCGCCGTTCCGAAATCATTAGAAGAAGCAGCTCGAGATGCCGGTGCCAGCAAGTTCCGGGTATTTCGCACAATTACGCTTCGAATGGCAATGCCTGGAATTCTAGTTGCGATGGTTATGTCATTCATTTATTCGTTCGATGAAGCACAAGGCACATATTTAGTAGGTGCGCCACAGATTTATACAATGCCAACTGCGATGTATGCGATTGTCGAAACTTACCCAATTCAAGTTACTGCTGTGTTTTCGATACTTTTAACGATCCCATCAGTCCTCCTAATAGGTTTAGCACGTAAGCACATCATCGGTGGCCAATTGGCTGAAGGTTTCCAAATCAAATGATGAAAGCGAGTAGATAGCAATGGCGAATCAAAATGGACAAGGTCTCGAGCTCGTCGGCCTACGCAAAATATTAGGTGGTCGAGTAATCATCGATGACTTAAACCTTGTAGTTAACAAGGGCGAGATGGTTTCACTGCTCGGTCCATCAGGTTGCGGCAAAACCACGACACTTCGCATGATTGCTGGATTTTTAATTCCGGAATCTGGAAAAGTTTTCCTAGCCGGTAAAGATGTCACTGAAATAGGACCAGAGAAGCGTCCAAGTGCAATGGTTTTCCAAAATTATGCGCTCTGGCCACACATGACAGTTTTTAAGAACGTTGCATATCCGCTAAAGGTAAGAAAAATGTCGAAATCTGAGATTGAAAAACGAGTACACGATGTCCTTGAATTGGTGAACCTAATGCACCATAAAGATTCGCGCCCAGCTCAAATATCTGGCGGCGAACAACAACGTGTTGCACTCGCTCGAGCTTTAGTTCAAGAACCGGACATTCTCTTGCTCGATGAACCACTTTCGAATCTTGACGCAAAGCTTCGCGTTAAAGTTAGAGAAGATATTCGTGAACTACAGCGTCGACTTGGCATTACTACAGTAATTGTGACCCATGACCAAGATGAAGCACTTTCAATCTCAGATCGAATTGCAGTTATGAACGATGGTCGGATTGAACAATTTAGTACACCGCAAGAACTTTATGATGCTCCACAAACTGAATATGTAGCGAACTTTATTGGATCGCTCAATCGTGTTACCGGATCCTATGAAAACGGCGCGATTTCAGCTGGTAGTGATGTCATTGGAATTCGACCGGAAGATGTTTTCTTTAGCAAAAACCAAGTACCTGGCAGCGTTGCTGCAACCGTTACTTTAGTTGTGCCACGCGGACATTTTTATGAAGTTTACTTAAAGCGTAATGATGCAGAACTACGCGCATTTGTATCAAGTGAAGTTCCTAAAGCTGGCGATGCCGGCTTTGCTAACATCACTAAAGCGCTGATTTATCGGGATGGCAAGCTAGTAAGAACTGCTTAATTTTAATGTCCACTAACTCAACAAATATTTCTGCGCATCGTGGCGATTCTAGTCGCTTCCGGGAAAACACAGTCGTTGCAATAAAATCTGCGATTGATGCTGGTGCTGCAGTAGTTGAAATCGATGTGCGGATTTCTAAAGATGGCAAAGTGGTTGTAATCCACGACCCAACGTTTGAACGGCTCTGGGGTTTAGATAAAAAAGTTTCGGAAGTTACATGGGCAGAAATTTCTGAACTAGGGGCAGGCGAGAATAAAGTTCCGCTGCTTTCCGATGTATTGCCACTCTTTGAAAATTCACAATCAATTTTGATGATTGACATGGAAGAGAGCGATCCTGCCAAATTAGCATTTGAAGTTGCATCAAAGAGTGGCGCAACTATTTATTGGTGCGGAAATCTAGAAGGAATGCAGATAATTCGCTCCCTTTCAGAGAGCGCTAATATCTGGATGCCTTGGAATGTTAATGCAACTTTGACATCTGCGGATATTGCAAAGCTAAAGCCAACTTTCATAAATTCCCACTATTCATTCTTAACCAAGAGCAAAGTTGATGCTATTCATGCGCTTGGTTGTAAAGTTTCAATTTGGACCGTTGATGATGAAGCCACAATGCGTTGGGCAAAAGTCATCGGAATTGATTCTGTAACTACTAATGAGCTTGCGCTATTAAAGCGAGTACTTAGCGAACCAGAACTAGCATCAAAGAATGAGAAGAGCGCTGCGGATATTGACCTAGATCGCGCTCTAGTAGTTGCCAGAGATCTTGGAAAATGGGCGATTTTAGTTGCAAAATCGATGGACCCAGGAAAAATTGAATTGAAACAAAATCCAGCAGACATTGTTACCGAGATCGATGTGATGATTGAAGCTCATGTTCGAGAAGTAATTTCGGCAAATTTTCCTGGCCATAATTTCGTGGGCGAAGAGATGGGCGGCACCTATCTTGCCGATCAGCCTGCTTGGTATTTAGACCCAATTGATGGCACCACAAATTTTGCAAACCGCATGCCATGGAGTTCATTCTCACTTGCGCTAGCTTTTAATCGCACGCCATTACTTGGAATCGTAATTGATCCATGGCGCGATGAACTATATGAAGCAGCAAAAGACAAAGGTGCAAAATTAAATGGCAAGCCACTCAAAGTTGAAAATTTAATTGGGATAGATAATCCGCTGAGCAGTCGAATAGTTTCTACAGAGTTAGCTGCATATCAACCTTGGCCCGGAATGCTTGGGCTACTTGATGAACTTGCGAAAAACTTCTGCACCATGCGAATTATGGGATCCGGAACCTTAACTTTGAATGGCGTAGCCGCTAATCGTGGTGTTGGTGCAGTTATCGGACATTTCAGCCCAATTGATCACCTTGCCGCAGCAATTATTGTGCATGAAGCTGGCGGCGTGGTGTACGACGAGACTGGAACTGTAAACCTATTTCCAGAAACTGGTGGAATTATGACTGCAACGCCAGCGGCTGCGGATGCACTTTACAAAATCTGGCAGAAAGTTATTTCATAAACTATGTCATCTGAAAGTGATGGTGCGCTAGCCGAAGTGGCGGCTCAAATTGCAAAGCTAGAAGAGTTGGTTCGGGTTTTGCTCTCTGGAGCGAGAAAAGACCTGAGTCCAAGCTTTGAAAGAATTGATATTCGCCCCATATTACTCAAGGAAATTCCACACTATCAAATGCTTTCAAATGATGGTCGACAGACCATTACGAAAAATTATCTACCAGGTGAACTAAAAATTGATGAATTACTGCAACAAGGTTATGCAAATATCTTAGTTGAACACCTAGCCGGTTCTATCGCGATTCAATTTACTAAGAAAGATAAAGTAATTGTGCATCGGGATATTGGTATTAATACTCCAGAACTTACACATGACCGAGTGAAAGAACGGTTATTAAAATCATCAGATCCGTTCTTAATTGAAGTAGGAATTTCAGATAGTAATGGCATCGTTAAACCTTCGCGCCAGGATAAATATAAACAAGTCGAAGAGTTCCTCAGATTACTTTGGCCTACGCTAAATTCCGCAATTGATGCGGGGCATATTGAGAAACCGAGCCAGGAGCGCCCACTTAAAATTGTGGACTTGGGATCTGGAAGCGCTTATTTAACTTTCGCAGCCCATCAATTCTTAACTTCTAAGAACATTCCGATTCAAGTAGTTGGGATAGATAACCGCTCTGAGTTTCGCGAGAAAAATTCAGAGATTGCAAAAAAGTTAGGAATTTCCAAAACTATTCAATTCAAGGTTGAAACAATTTCAGATACAACTGAAACCAGCGCTGATGTTGCGATTGCGCTTCATGCATGTGATACCGCAACTGATGACGCAATTGCCTGGGCTGTGAAAAGTAAGGCAAAACTATTATTGATTGCGCCATGTTGTCATCATGATCTGCAATCGCAAATTAAAGATTCCCCAGAGCCCTGGTCGCTCTTAACTAAGCACGGTTTAATAAAGGAGCGGCTCTCTGATTTATTGACAGATGCACTTAGAGCACAAATTCTTAAATTGTTAGGTTATCGCGTTGAAGTAATTGAATTTATTGGAGGCGAACATACGCCGCGAAACCTAATGATTAGAGCGGTGCTAACTGGTGTAAAATCTGATGCAACCGAAGCCAAAAAGTATCGAGAATTAGTCGCAATGTGGAAAGTATCACCTTCGCTCTCGAAAAAATTAGCAGCCGAGATGGAATATAGTTCGGATAAGTAACAACCTAAGGATCAAAATGAGCTCCCTCCCAAGCAAGGCTAAAGTAGTTGTAATTGGCGCAGGCATCGTCGGTAACAGCATGCTTTATCACTTAGCTCGACTTGGTTGGCGCGATCTAGTTCAGATCGATAAAGGCCCATTGCCAAACCCAGGCGGATCTACTGGTCACGCATCTAATTTCATTTTCCCAACTGATCATTCAAAGGTAATCTCTACAATAATTGCAGATAGCGTCCGTCAATATAAAGAACGTGGCACATTCACGGCGTGCGGTGGAATCGAAGTAGCTCGCACACCCGAACGTATGCAAGAACTTACAAGACGTATGACATCGGCAAAATCTTGGGGCGTCTCTGATGCTAAGTTGCTAACGCCTTCTGAAGTGAAAGCGCTAGTTCCTTACATTGATGAAACGGTAATTCTTGGAGGTTTCTACTCACCATCAGTTGGAGTCGTGGATGGCCTTCGTGCGGGGACTCTAATGCGCGAAGATGCAATTGCAATGGGAGCAGCGCAAACATTTGCAAATATTGAAGTTCTTGGAATGGATGTAGAAGGTGGTCGAATAAAGCGAGTCCGTACCGATCACGGTGATATTGAAGCCGAGTACGTTGTTATTGCAACTGGTTGTTGGAGTTCAAAATTAGCTGCAATGGCAGGTGCGTACATTCCGCTTACGCCAGCAGTTCATCAGATGAAAGATATCGGGCCAGTTCCATTCTTTAAAGATGCCAAAGGTGATATCGAATGGCCCATTGTTCGTGACATGGATGCCGGCATGTATGAACGACAACATGGAACTTCTCTGGAAATTGGTTCCTACGCGCATCGACCAATTCTTTACTCGCCCGAAGATATTCCATCAAATGCCGCTGCATCACTTTCACCAACTGAATTTCCATTTACGCAGGCTGATTTTGATATGCAAGATAAACATTCACTTGAACTTATGCCAACAATAGTTAGCGATAAGAATGTGCGTGAAAAGTATGCAATTAACGGAATTCTTTCGTTAACTCCTGATGGCATGTCAATTCTTGGTGAAACTCCAGAGGTAAAGGGACTTTGGTCGGTTGCTGCAGTCTGGGTAAGAGAGGCTCCTGGTACTGGAAAGGCAGTTGCAGAATGGATGGTTTTGGGCGAATCCGAAATAGATTTACATGCTTCTAATATTGCCCGCTTTAGTGAACATCAAAAACTGGATAGCCATGTTAAGGCGCGCTGTGCTGAAGGTTTTGTCAAAACTTATGGCATCGTCCATCCAAATGAACAGTGGTCGAGCAATCGCAATGTGCGACTTTCGCCATTTTACGAACGCGAAAAAGAACTTGGCGCAGTTTTCTATGAAACTGCTGGTTGGGAACGGCCATTTTGGTATGAATCAAATGCCAAGTTAGTTGAAAAATTTGGCGCTCGCGTTATGCCCCGAACCGCCGAATGGGAATCACGTTGGTGGTCACCAATAATTAATGCCGAACATTTACAGATGCGCGAAACTGCTGGCATCGTGGACTTAAGCGCTTTCGCAATCTTCGATGTAACTGGATCTGGCGCACTTGCCTTAGTTCAAAAAGTTGCGCTCCGCCAAATGGATGTCGCCATCGGACGCGTGGTTTACACGCCAGTCCTTGGATTTAATGGTGGATTCAGATCAGATTTAACAATTATGCGGTTAGCCGAAAACCAATTCCGAGTTGTTACCGGCGGTGCTCACGGCATGACAGATTTAAAATGGTTTAAAGACCAACTTCCCGAGGATGGATCCACAACTATCATCGACTTAACTACAAGTTATGTGACAGTTGGAGTTTGGGGTCCAAAAGCTCGCGACATTTTAAGTGCAATTACAAACGCAGATTTATCAAAGGATGCTTTTAAGTTTAGTACTTGCAAAGAGATTGAAATCGGATCGCTTAAAGTTTTAGCTTCCCGAATTTCCTATGTTGGCGATCTTGGTTGGGAGCTTTATATCCCCGTCGCTGAAGGCGAAAAGCTTTGGGATGCGCTCTGGAAATCTGGCGCAAAGTTCGGTGCGATTCCGGTGGGTATCGGTGTTTATGGAAGTACTGGACGACTCGAAAAAAGTTACCGCGCCTATGGCCATGAACTAGAAACCGAATACAACGTTGTTGAAGCTGGGATGCAGACGCCGAAGTTAAAAGAACAAGAATTCATTGGGAAAGCAGCACATATTGCGCACCGCGAATCAAAACCAGTTGCGACCTTAGTTTCACTCTTTGTCGATGACCATAAATCCAAGAGCGGTGAAAACCGATACATGATGGGCAAAGAACCTATTCTCACTCTTGCTGGTGAGACTATTACCGATGCACACGGCCGGCATTCATATGTAACTAGCGCAGGATCAGCACCATCGCTTGGCAAACATATTCTTATGACTTATCTTCCAACCGAACTTGCCGTAATCGGTGCGAAATTCTTA
>CAIRHO010000037.1 GCA_903878415.1 uncultured Actinomycetes bacterium | reverse complement strand
ATTCACAGCTCCGATATGGATTTTAATTTATTTGAAATTTATTGCCAAGCGCGAAGTAAGTAGTTCGATGTGGATTTCACTGGCGCTTTGCTTTTGTGGGTTATTGATGATTGCTCAAGTTTGGAAAGGTTTCACGCTAGATAAATGGGGAGTTGCCGCGGCATTTGCTGATGCGTTTGCGCTTGCATTTTATTTCTTAATGGGTGAGAAATTGGGAAAGAAGCGTTCTAGTGGAGTATTAACTTTATGGGGACTCGGTGTTGCTTCGGTAGTTTGGGCAATTCTTTTCCCATGGTGGAATTTTCCGTTTTCTTACTTAACTAGCAAATCTGATTTGCTTGGACGGTTTAGTGGCCAGCAAATTAGTGGCTACTGGCTAATACTTTTTATTATTGTAATGGGAACGATTTTGCCTTATCTATGTTGTATCGGTGGATTGCTACTTCTAAGCGCTTCAACTACCTCGGTTATCGGAATGCTGGAACCAATCTTTGCGGGAATTTTTGCATGGTGGTGGTTAAGTGAAGGTTTTAACGCGATTCAATTAATCGGTTGCGTTACGGTTTTCATAGGAATTTATTTAGCAGATAAGGCCCGATATGCAGTTGCGAGCACACCATGAGCAACGAATTTAACGAATTATTTGCAGCAAATAACGATTTTCAAGCCGGTTTTAAATCTCAAGATTTAACCGGTTTTGCGCTTAAAGGTTTGGCAATTGTCACATGCATGGATTCACGGATTGAACCACTTAAAGTTGTTGGATTAAAAGCCGGGGATGCGAAGATCTTACGTAACGCAGGCGCGCGAGTAACCGAAGACGTACTTCGTACTTTAGTTTTAGCAACACATTTATTAGGGGTGAAGCGAGTTTTGGTAATGCCGCATACTGATTGCCGAATGGCTAGTGGTGATGAAGATTCTATTCACGCTTCGATTATGGAAAGTTCTGGGGTTGATACCCGCAGTATCGAGATACGAACTGTTAAAGACCAAATCGCAGCGCTTAAGACCGACGTATTACGGATTCAAACTTTTCCACTATTGAGCGAAGATCTAGAGGTAATAGGTGCGGTATACGATGTGAAAACTGGGAAGCTAGAATGGATAATTTAGTGGTCGAGCCTAGTAAATTTGTTCTCCGATATAGTAAGAAAATATGAAAAAGACCGAGGTTAAGACTGGATTTAATAGGCGAGAATTAATCAGTATACGTGTGAATAGCTTTTTACGTAGAAATAAAACTAGTGACCCTTATTTATCAGGTGATGCAATATCGCAAGTAGCTGATGTGTCTGTGTATTCATACGATTTTGATGGCCCAGGTGTAAGTATTGAGAAGTTACTAAATGCTAAAATTGTTTTTTGTGTCATTCATAAATTAGATGAAATGCTTTCTGATCATGGATCAAGGCTTAAAGCCCAAGTTATAATATGTGGAAACGATGACTTTGAAATACATAAAATTCCAGAGAATTTACCCAAAAATATTCGTTTGCTCTTATTGCAGAATTCTTTTGTGTCTGATGGAGAATTGATTCAAACATTACCAATTGGTATTGAAAATTATCGGATTTCCGTTAATGGAGACCCCAAACAATTAACCCCTTTAACGTCAACAAAACTTCGTGATCAAGTCTTATTTGGGCCTTTTGGAGATACTCACCTAGAGCGCAGAAATGCAAAAGCTATTTTTAATGAAAAAGAGGGGCCGTGGGGTTTCGTCAATGAGCGAACTAATATTAAGAATTATAATACTTTAGTTTCTGATTATAAATATGTTGCTGCCGTACGTGGAAATGGTGTTGACACCCATAGGGTTTGGGAAACCCTTTATCGAGGCAGAATTCCGGTTGTAAAACTGGATGCATGGTCGGAGTCTTTAGCCAGATTGGATCTTCCAATTGCGCTTGTGGATGAATGGAGTGAGGCAGAAATCATTCGAGTTGTAACTGAAAATAAGTTTGATTTATTTGATCCGAAATTATTGCCTGCGCTTTGGATGCCATATTGGCAGAATAAAATTCTTTCACATTTGTAGATGAGAAAGATAATTTAACTTTCTTTTGGATATGTTTCTTTAGAGCTGTATGTAGGTGGCATATCCACAAAGCGGGCAAAGTGAAGTTGGGCCGATACTGTGATGGTACGAGTAGGTCCATTACGGTGCTTAGCCACAATTAGATCTGCTTCACCTGAACGGTTTTGATTGTCATATAGATCATCGCGGTGTAACAAGATAACAACGTCAGCGTCTTGTTCGATAGAGCCAGATTCACGAAGGTCAGAGAGCATCGGCTTCTTATCAGAACGTTGTTCTGGAGAACGGTTTAGTTGTGAGATTGCAACGATCGGCACATTTAATTCTTTTGCGAGCAATTTAAGTTGGCGCGAGAATTCGGAAACTTCTTGTTGGCGGTTCTCTACGCGTTTTCCGGAAGTCATCAACTGTAAGTAATCGATAACAATTAACTTTAAATCATGGCGCTGCTTTAAACGCCGAGCTTTCGCGCGGATCTCCATAAGGGAAAGGTTTGGTGAATCATCAATAAATAGTGGGGCCTCTGAAATTTCGCCCATTCTGCGGGCTAATCGAGCCCATTCTTCATCGTTTAAAGTTCCGGCACGAATATTATTTAACGCAACCCGAGCTTCCGCTGAAAGCATGCGCATTGTGATTTCACTCTTTGACATTTCAAGAGAGAAGATAACCGAGGTGTTGCCCTTATGAATCGATGCATAGCGCGCAATATCTAAACCGAGTGTTGATTTACCAACTGCAGGACGAGCGGCAAGCACAATCATGTTTCCTGGATGCAAACCGTTTGTTAATTTATCTAACTCAATAAAACCAGTTTTAACACCTTCACCGATTACACCTTGGGAAATTTTTTCAATTTCATCAAGAGCTGCCGGTAGCAAAGTACTTAGTTGTACATAATCTTCATTTGCGCGGCGTTCGGTAACTGAGTAAACCTCGGCTTGTGCTTGGTCAACCGCGTCATCGACTTCGCCTTCACTTGCATAACCAAGTTGCACAATCTTTGTGCCAGCTTCAACAAGTCGGCGCAGAATTGCGCGTTCGCGCACAATCTTTGCGTAGTAACCGGCATTAGCTGCAGTTGGTACTGATGAAATTAAAGTATGTAAATATGGTGCGCCACCAGCACGTGCAATGTCGCCGCGTTTTGTTAGCTCTGCAGAAACTGTTACTGGATCGACTGGTTCGCCGCGGCCGTATAGATCAACAATCGCATCGTAAATTAATTCGTGTGCTGGTCGATAAAAATCTCGGTCGCGAATAATTTCAACAACATCTGCGATTGCATCTTTACTTAATAACATTCCCCCGAGAACACCTTGCTCTGCAATTAAATCTTGCGGCGGTGTGCGTTCGAATTCGGTGCCACCTTCGCGCGCGCCACGAGATTGATTTCCGTAGCTTGGAAGTTCGGCGATACTCATGTGCGTATCTTCTCGCCGAGCACTGACAAGTGGGTAATGAGGTCGATTGGGGGTTGGTTAAAGGTGTGGAGTAATCACTTTTTCTGGTGGATAAGCGGCACTATCGCTGTGGAGGAGGTGTGGATGAATTGTGGGTAAGTGCAGTTTTTCTAGGTAAAGTGCAGGTCAGGAGCGTGGTTGCCTGTGGGTAAAAACTTTTTTTCGAAATCTCATAATATGAACTTTGAATTGTTTTCTTTAGAATTAAAAAAGCCCACCGTTTCCAGTGGGCTTATTAATTTAATTCGGTTTTTAGGCAGGAACCACATCAACAGTTACGTTAGCAACAACGCTGCCTTGCAATGAAACTTTGGCAACATACTTACCAATTAGCTTGATGTGCTTATCAATCTTGATGCGATGACGATCAACATCTACACCGACAGCAGCTTTAATTGATGCGGCAACATCTTTATCAGTTACGGAACCGAATAGACGTCCTTCGCTACCAACCTTCACCTTTACGGTGATGTCATTTGCTTCGAGTGAAGATTTGATTTGTTTCGCATGATCGAGATCGCGGATTTCGCGAGCGGTACGCGCGCGACGAATTCCTTGAATCTGCTTTTCGCCACCTTGGGACCATGCAATTGCATTTCCGTTTGGTAGTAGAAAGTTCCGGGCATAACCATCTGCAACTGTTACAACGTCGCCAGGTTGTCCGAGTCCGTTAACTTCGCGAGTAAGGATGAGTTTCATTGTTAACTCCCCTTATCTTGCTGAAGACGAATAAGGCAGAAGTCCCATTTCGCGTGCGTTTTTAATCGCAGCAGAAATTTGACGTTGCTGTTGGACCGTTACACCTGTGATACGGCTAGAACGAATCTTGCCGCGATCAGAAATGAATCGACGAAGTAGTGCGATGTCTTTGTAATCGATGTACTCGACGCCTTTAAGGGGGTTCGCTTTCTTTTTGAACTTCTTAGCTGCAGCTGCTTTTGACAGCTTTGGCTTTACCTTAAAGGTCTTATTAGACCGTGCTCCCATTGTGGTGCTCCTTTTCGGGTGCCTCGAAAGTTATTTCGAGAATGGATTGTTGTGGTTAAAAGGGTGGTTGTTCATCTGCAGCTGCTGGTGAAGACCAACCGCCTGCGTTAGATGAAGTAGTAGATGATGCCCAAGGATCTTCAGATGCTGGGGCAGCGGAGAAGCCGCCGGCGCTACTTTGGCCGCCGTTTGGACGGGCAGTCTTAGTAACTTTTGCGGACGCGTTACGTAGTGATGGACCAACTTCGTCAACTTCTACTTCAAAGACAGTGCGCTTTTCGCCTTCTTTGGTTTCGTAAGAGCGTTGCTTTAAACGACCAGAAACAATAACGCGCATTCCGCGAGTTAAAGATTCTGCAACGTTCTCAGCAGCTTGACGCCAAATTTGGCATTGAAGGAAAAGAGTGTCGCCATCTTTCCATTCGTTAGTTGCTCTATCCATGTAACGCGGTGTTGACGCAACAGTGAACTTAGCGACTGCAGCACCAGATGGTGTGAATCGAAGTTCAGGGTCGTTAACGAGATTACCAATCATTGTGATTTGTGTATCGCCTGCTGCCATTTTTTTCTTCTCTCTACTTTTCTATATCTCTAAGTTGGATGCTTGTTTGAGTTTGTTTGTGAAAGTTATTCGGGACGGACAACTTTTGTGCGAAGCACTGCTTCATTCAAATTAAGTTGGCGATCCAACTCTTTGATTGCGGCAGGTTCACAGTGCATATCAATAACGGCGTAGATGCCTTCTGATTTCTTTTTCATTTCGAAAGTCATACGGCGCTTGCCCCAAATATCGAGCTTGTCTACTTTTCCGCCGGATTCCTTGATGATCTTGAGATAAGTCTCAAGACTTGGTGCGACTGTGCGTTCTTCGAGTTCTGGATCTAGGATGACCATTAATTCATATCGACGCATGCGTTAACCCAACCTCCTTTGGACTAATCGGTTACGGCATTTCCGTAACAGGAGGGCTTACACGTTCTTCTGTGAAGAAGAGGGCTAAGCGTAACCGTCAGTTGCTTTAGAGAGAAATTCAAGGAGCGAACCTCGGGATAACCGCTGGGTTGTGGAGCGTGCTGCCAGTGCGGTGCGGGCCAAAGTCAGGCAGAAATAGAGGAGTCCGGCGACCCGGATGAAAATCGTCAGGGCATACCAATTCTCGGGAAGTCCGAATTTTCCTCCTAAAAATCCCGCAAAGTACTGCCAGATTGCAAGGTGAT
>CAIRHO010000036.1 GCA_903878415.1 uncultured Actinomycetes bacterium | reverse complement strand
GAGCTTCTGCTAACAAATAAAGGTCTTCGTATTTGCGATCGTTTAAATAAAGCGTTAACAAATCAATATTGGCTTCACCTAACAAACGATGAAATTCTTTCCCAAGTCCTGGAACTCCTTTACGAAGTCCGTTAAATCCTGGCGAATCAAACCCAGAGCCATGACCGAGCGCACGTCGAACTTGTTGGTAATCCCAAGGCGACATTTTTTCTAACATATCGAGGGCTTCATGGCACTGACGCATGCAGATTGCAATTCGCTCAAATAGGCGAAGCGCGCCACGGATATCGTTCTTTTTCAAATAGTCGGTAGCTTCGGTAAGTTCGCTAATCGCTAGCTTTAACCAGAGTTCTGATGATTGGTGCACAACTGCAAAAAGTAGCTCGTCGCGATGTTCCCATTCACTTGGACTCTTCTGCAAACTTAATAACTCATCGGTGCGAACATAATTTTCGTAATCGCTTTTAGCAGTTCCGCCGAGTACTGGTTTTTTTGCGTCGCTCATTTATCCATCATATCTACTGGGGCAGGGCGTCCATCTGGGTAAAACGCTGCTGCTGGTGAGCCTTCCGGCCGGAACACACCCAAAATCCAAAGATCTTCTGGATTTGGATTATGGATTGCATGTAGAAATCTAGGTGCAACATGAAATGCTGAACCTTTTTTCAACTCTTGAAGTGGACGCTCTGAAGTTACTAATCCGCCAGCGCCACGAACTATTACGCAAATTTCGTCATACAAGTGATAGTGATCTGGTGCGCCAGATGATGGAATAAATCCAACAAACATTGTGGCACCACGGCTGCCATTATTTTCATTAAATAGCGTCTCGTATTCGCGATCGCTAGTGGCTGATTCTTTATTTGTTGCGCCTAATTTAGTAATGATTACTCGCTTCGCCATATCGATTGGCTTTGCCAGCGCGCTTCCCCAAGGCGTAATAGGTGACGGCACTTCGATGACTAAGAATGAAATCTTTGAAGAAGTTGAAATTACTAAGACTTCTCCCGCATAAGTAAGAATTGCGGATCCTTCAGAAATCTCACTCTTATTCCGGTTTATTTCAACGGCGCCGGCGCCATCTAATACATATATATAACTATCGCAAAGAGCGTTATTTAATTGGTGTGATGTGGCTGCAGAGAATTCATATTGCTCGCATCGGAGTGGTTCGGCGTATGGCCCGCCTGGGACTGTTTCAAATGCTGAAATTGCTGGCGAAATAATATTAGCTTTGACGCTTTTGATATCTCTAACTGTTCCGACTGACATGGCAGCAATCTATATCAGAGACTATGATTGGTCTATGAGTAAACATAGGGGTTCCGCTATTTGGTCAGGTCCAGTTCCAACTGGTAAAGGTTCGATGAAGTTTGGATTAGGTGGTCCAGAAGTTCCATATAACTTAACTGCCAGAGTTGAAGAAGAGAAAGGCACTAATCCAGAACAGCTAATTGCCGCTGCACATGCTGGTTGTTTCTCAATGGCGCTAACTAGCGATTTAGAAGATGCTGGAATTGATGGAAATTCTGTAACTATTAAAACTGAAGCGACCGCAACATTAGAGGGTAAGGCCGATGGTTTCTGGATTACCGAAATTCATTTAGTTTGCCGCGGGACTGTGCCAGGTATGAGTGAGTCTGATTTCAAAACTTATGCTGAAAATGCCAAGAAAACATGTCCAGTTTCTAAACTTTATGCCAGCGCAACAATTACTTTGGATGCTGCGTTAATTTAAGTTTTAAGCTAGTAAATGTTTATTTCTTGCAATAGAAGCAAGTAATCGCTCAATATCTTCACTGTTGTTATAAAAGTGTGGGCTAATTCGGATATTGCTATCGCGCGATGAAATCACAACTTTATCTTGGGCAACTGCGGCAACCATTGCGTGTTCATCGGTAACTTTGACGGCGAGCATCGCAGCATGAAAACCATCTCCAGCAGGGGTCGCGCACTTTCCGCCAAGTGAAGTGATGCCTTCACGCATTTGATTATGCAAAACCTTGGTATGTGCCCATGCATTATCTAGACCTACTTCAAGTAGTAATCCAAGTCCAGCTTTTGCAGCATAAAGACTTGGTACCGGTGGCGTTCCAGATTCAAATCGACGCGCATCTGGTGCAGGATCGTATTTCATAATATCCATTGCAAAAATATCACGTGCTGCGAACCAACCGGTCATAGTTGGAATCGCTTTCATTACATTCTTCTTATTTACCAACATAAAGCCAACGCCAGGGCAGCTCAACATATATTTTAATACGCCACCAACTAAGAAATCTGCACCTAATTCTTCAAAGTTAATTGGGATTGCTCCGGCAGATTGGTAAGCATCAACCAAAACTGGAACACCACGTGAATGTGCTAAATCAACAATAGCTTTAATGTCGGTCATCGAACCGTTGCGATAACAAACATGGGTTACAGAAACTAGAACTGTTTTATCGTCGATCGCTGCTGCAACTTTTGAAATATCTAAACGGTTATCAACTTCTCCAGGAACGTGCACAATCTCGGCACCACGAAGTTCTTGCGCATGTGAAATTTGGCCAACGGTTGGAAATTCCAAACCAGTTGTAACAATTTTGTTTTTACCTTTTGTAAAATCAATTGCACTCATTAAAGAAGAAACACCTGCAGACGCAGAAGTAGTAATTGCTACTTGATCTGGAGTTGTGCTGAAAACTTTCGCAATAAGTCCGCGAACATCTTCTTGACGACCAACCCACTCTTCCCAAAGTGATCCGCGTTCATCCATGCCATCTAAATATTGGCTAAAAGCGGCACGCACTTCATGGGAGAGCGCACCTTGGGAGCAACTATTTAAATATGCAACGGATCCAAAAACTGGAAACCGATCACGATATTTTGCAGCGGTATCAAGAGTCATGGTGCAATCCTCTCCTTTTTACCTTCATTATGTGAACTTTAACCTTGAAAAGTGCCTTGGGTCACATGGAAAGTTATCGAATATTTACACGCTAAGGCTTGAAAGCACGTCGCAATGGGAGAAGTATCGGCCTCACGTATCGAAATTTGACCTCAATAATGAGGTCAATAGATATTAAATATAAGGAGAGCATAAATGAAATTTACAAAAAGATTAGCGATTGGATTTGTGGTGCTCGCGCTCGCGCTAACTGGCTGTTCCAGTAGTAGCGAAAAAGCTGTCGATTGCACCGATCCAATTCTGATTGGTGCAGCAATGGCACAGACTGGATTCATGTCCCCCTTCGATGGTCCAGCACTAACAACCGCACAGATCGCAGTCGATAAAATAAATGCTGCGGGTGGAGTTAACGGATGTCAACTAGTTTTAGAAGCTGTCGATACCGAAACAAATCCTGATAAAGGACAACAGATTGCTACTGATCTCGTTGCTAAAGGCGCAAAACTACTTCTAGTTACTTGCGATGCCGATATCAATTTAAAGTCTTCTCAAGTTGCTAACGACGCCGGAGTTCTCGTAATTGCTCCATGTGTTGGTTCAACAGCAATGGGTCCAGATAATGGACTTGATCTTGGTTATTCACTTGGATCTGCTGTACCTGGTGAAGCTGCGATCATGGCTGAGTATGCATATGAGAAACTTGGTCAGACTGCAACACTCTTTAAAGATATGTCTATCGCATACACAACAAGCCAATGCGATGCCTTCGAAGCTCGATTCAAAGAGCTCGGTGGAACTGTGAAATCAGTTCAACAATTCAGCCAAACTCAAGCTGGTGCACTCGATAAGCCAGTTAAAGCACAGGTTGCTAATGCTAAGAAGGATGCAGCTGGCGTAATTGCACTTTGCTCTTATCCAGGTGGTGGAGCCGAAGCTCTTGCAGCCATTCGTGCTGGTGGCTTAAATACTCCAGTTATTTCTGGCTTTGGACTTGACGGTGCTTTCTGGTTAGGTGCTGTTCCAAATCTAAGTAACTTCACAACAGTTACTTACGCCTCGGTATTTGGTGATGACTCAAATCCAAAGGTAGTAGAACTTCTCGCTGCTTTTAAGGAAAAAACTGGTCAAGACGCTGCTACAGGT
This sequence comes from uncultured Actinomycetes bacterium, assembly GCA_903878415.1. GTDB lineage: Bacteria > Actinomycetota > Actinomycetes > Nanopelagicales > Nanopelagicaceae > UBA7398. The sequence goes on along the minus strand of CAIRHO010000036.1, from coordinate 38,791 downwards.
GGTCTGATTACTGGTGCATCATCGATTGAAGCGTTTGCGTTAGCTGCAACACGCGCTGGTTCATTTGACGGAAAAGCAATGGCTGCCGAAATGAATAAGTTTGCCAACGAAGATTTAACCGCTGGCCCAACTTCATTCACAGATACTCTGCACGTAAACGTTTCCCGCCCAATGGCAGTCATAACTGTCACTAACGGAAAGCATGCATTTGTAGAATATCGCGCAGCAGTAAAGCCAACCTTCCCAACTAAGTAATTTAGTTTGAGGTTGTAATAATTAAATAAATAGAGGTGTGTGATCAAAAGTCACACACCTCTATTTTCATTATATTAGGCTGTGCGGCATCGGAGAGGTGGTCGGTGGTGGAAAGTTCGTTTAGCGCAACTGGTATTAGTAAATCTTTTGGCGCGCTTAAAGTTTTAGAGAATGTATCCATCACAATTAAGTCCGGTGAGATGGTTGGTTTGCTTGGACCGAATGGTGCCGGGAAAACTACATTTATAAATATTGTTGCAGGTTATGAACATCAAGATAGTGGCTCAGTTTCACTTGATGGAAACTCTCTTGATGGAATGGCCCCGCATGATCGGGCCCGTATCGGCTTAGCTAGAACTTTTCAATCCGGAAGACTTTTTTCAAATTTGCCGGTATCGGAAAATATTGCACTTGGTGCTCTTGGACTGGGCACCACAGCCAAAATCGCAAATGAGCGCACCAACTCCATTTTAGAAATCTTAAATTTGGAACCGCTATCTAACCTAAATGCCGGAAGCATCTCTCATGGAAATGCGCGCTTGGTTGGACTTGCCAGAGCGGTAGCGGCAAATCCAAAATATTTAATTATGGATGAACCTGCAGCTGGCCTTAATGAACACGAAGTTCCACATTTGCTTGATGCGCTATCGAAAATAAATAAGGACTTAGGTTGTGGAATGTTTTTAGTAGAACACAATGTTGGGCTTGTCGCGAAGGCATGTAGCAGAGTGGTTGTACTAAACACTGGAAATCTTATTTTTGACGGCACCCCATTCGATGCGCTAAATAATGATGCAGTTAAGAGTGCTTATTTGGGCGATACCTCACTTGAAGAGACTGCAGAAAGTAGTGAAAAATAATGTCGCTTCTTGAAGTTAAAGACTTATATTCCGGATATGGAAAAGTAGAAGTCTTATTTGGTGTTTCTTTTAAAATTGAACCAGGAAAATCTCTTGGAATTGTGGGACCAAACGGTGTTGGAAAATCAACGCTGCTCAAGACTATCGTTGGTGAAATTTCACCAAAGTCTGGATCGATAAGTTTAAACGGAATCGATGTATTAGGAAAAGGCCCAGAAGATATTGTTAGATTGGGTCTCTGTTTAGTTCCAGAGGGCCGTCAAATTTTTGGCGGATTGAGTGTTACTGAGAATCTTCAACTTGGACTTACTGGTCGAAAAGATAAGTCAACCAGTAAAAAGGCACTTGATAAAGTAAAGGAAATCTTTCCGGTTCTGACATCGCATGCAAAACATCAAGCAGGAATGTTAAGTGGTGGCCAACAACAACAGCTAGCAATTGCAAGAGCGCTTATAGCTGATCCAAAAATCTTATTGCTAGATGAACCTAGTTTAGGTCTCTCGCCAACAGTAATTAAGGATGTTTTTGATCAACTTAAATCAATAATTTCCAATGGCACCTCTGTAGTTATCGTAGAACAGAGAGCGCATTTGGTAACTAGCTTTGCTGATGAAACTTTAATAATGAGAAATGGCAAGATCCAAGCAAGAATTACACCCGAAGATGCGAAAGACGAATTAAAGTTAAAGCACGCTTACTTTGGATCGGATAACTAAATGGTTCAAGCCATACTAGATGCGATTAGCCTCGGTGGAACATATGCACTTGCAGCCTTAGGTTTGGGTTTGGTATTCGGTGTTATGCGTTTAGTTAATTTTGCGCACGCTGAATTAATCACAATTTCTGCCTACATCCTCGTTGTTACTAATGACCTACCTTTAATTGTAAGTTTCATAATTGCTGCAGTCGTAACTGCGTTGTTGGCGGTCGCGATGGAACTTTTAATTTATCGAAGACTTCGAGGAACAGGACCAGCAATCATGTTGATTGCATCTTTTGGACTTTCAGTATTACTTCAACGCGTTTATGAATTAATTTTTGGAGCTTTACCTAAATCTGCGGCAATTGCGCCATGGATGAGTGGTGAAGTTAAAGTTGCTGGGGCATCAGTCACAATTTCTAGTATTGCAACGGTAGTAATCACTGTCGTGATTTTATTAATAGCTGGATATTTAATTGAACGTACTTCTTTGGGTTTACAACTTCGCGCAGCAGCTATTGATTTTAAAACTGCACGCTTGCTTGGAGTTCGCTCTAATCGATTGATTGCTGCCGCCTTTGCGATTAGTGGCGTTCTTGCTGCAATTGTGGGATTCATCGTCGTAGTTGAAAACCCGCAAGTTTCTCCGATGTATGGCGTCAACATAACAATTCTGGCGCTCGTTGGAATAGTTATTGGAGGAATAGCTTCGCTTAGAGGATCCGCTCTTGGTGGGTTCATGGTTGGCGTGATTCTTAGTTTGCTAAATACTTTTCTGGGAAATGCGCGGGTTTATGCGTATTCATGGTTATTCCTTTTAGTATTAATAATTCTTCTAGTTAGACCTGGTGGAATCATGAGCAAAGCTAATGAAATGGAGAGAGTCTGATGGAAAAAATTAAGAACATCAGCGGAATTACCCGCTTTTCATTCATAGAACTCTTTGGTCCAATCTTAATTATTACTGCTGCATCCTGTTTAATTGGTTTTAGTTCAGCAAGCTTGATGCTCACCGTTCAATTTGCACTTTGCTATTTTGTAATGGTCCTTGCTTTACAAGTTTTTGTAGGAAATTCTGGCGTTCTTTCATTTGGACATGGCGCTTTCGCGATGTTGGGAGCATTTGTCTCGGGTCTCTTAACGGCGCCAGTCCGTATTAAAAATAATGCGTTATCTATGACCGATTTATTGCAATCAATTGCAGATATTCAAGTAAATCTTTATCTGAGTTTATTGATTGCTGCAATTGTTGGTGGCGTAGTTGCAGGAATAACTGGAGTTTTCTTAATGAGATTGAATGGTCTTGCAGCCGGAATCGCAACTTTCGCTCTGTTAGGTGTTGCTTATAATTTCTTTTTCAACAATACGAAATTTGGCCCAGGCTCTCAAGCGCTACCAGGTGTTCCCAAATTTCAGAATTTATTCATTCCGCTGCTATTAGCTTTAGTGGCTTTGGTACTTGTTTATCTATTAAATGTATCTAGTATCGGTAGAACGCTAAGGGCAACTCGCGAAGATAATTTAGCGGCACCTGCTCTTGGAATAAACATTATTCGGGTTAGAAGAATTGCCTTTGCGCTCTCTGGGGCACTTGCTGGATTGGCTGGCGCTATGTACTCACATGTAGCAGGAACAGTTCAAGTGCAAGATTATTACTTAGGCTTTACTTTTCTTACACTTTCAATGTTGGTAATTGGCGGTAGTGGCAGTATTTGGGGTGCGCTTGTCGGCACTCTACTTGTGATCTCAGTCGGACAAGTTTTACTGATGATGGAACAAGGTAAAGCTATCTTTGGATTATCGATTGATTTACCTAATGGTGCGAGGGCAATTTTCATTGCCGCCACTTTAGTTGTGGCTCTATTGTGGCGATCTTCAGGGGTGACGAATGGGAAAGAATTTGCATTTCCTAATTTTAAGAAAAAGTCTAACTAGGCATCAATCTGCCGCCGTTAACATCTAAAACAGTTCCGGTCATGTAAGAAGCGGCGTCACTGGCTAAAAATAAAACTGGCTGAACACATTCATTTATCTCTGGCATCCGTTTTAGCGGAATTGCATTTAGCACTTCATTTCTTTCAGATTCGGCTAGTGCGTCAAACATCCCTTGTAACCTTCCGGTCAAAAAGAGACCAGGCGCAACTGCATTCACTCTAATGTTGTCAGGTCCAACTTCTTTAGCAAGTCTTCGGGTTAGCCCAAGAATTCCAGACTTAGCTGCGGCATATGGAACACCAGTAACCGGACTCGCGCCACGGCCGCCAATTGAAGAGAAGGTAATTATTGATCCACCACCAACTTTTTTCATTTGCTCAATTGCGGCTCTAGCGCAATTAAAAGTACCTTTAACATTTACATCCATAACAAGGTCAATATCTGCTTCGCTAATATCATTTAAGTCGCGAGGAGTACCAAGTGAGCCACCTGCAGCTGCAACCAGAATATCAACACGTCCAAAACTCTTGGCAACACGTTCTACTGCGCTCTTAACTTCTTCGTCATTTCTAACATCTACTACCTCGCCAATAACTTTTGCGCCAGTAGTTTCAAGGGCTATGACACTCTTTTGCAAAGTTTCCGCATTTGTATCAAAGATTGCGACCATTGCGCCTTCAGATGCAAGCGCTTCCGCAATTGCTGAGCCAAGCCCGCCACTGCCGCCAGTAACGATTGCAGCTTTGCCATTAAATCTTGCGCTGACCATGAGGTAACCCTAATCACTATCCCTAGCCGAAGTAAGTAAGTATGCCTATTCTTGCCCCAGATATTATCGCCATATTGATTTCTTAACTGTGTCGAAGGATGAAGGAGAGCGATGAAGATTGTTTCAATTGGTGGCGGTGCTGCTGGGCTTTACTTTGCAATCTTAATGAAGAAGCAAAATCCAGCACATGAAATCACCGTCGTTGAAAGAAATCGACCATATGACACATTTGGTTGGGGCGTTGTTTTTTCTGATCAAACCCTTAGTAACTTTGTGCGGGCTGATGAAAAAACTGCTCGCGAAATATTAGGATCATTTAATCATTGGGATGACATTGATGTGCGGATCGATAATGAAAGTTTTATCTCTGGTGGCCACGGTTTCTGTGGAATTGGCCGCAAACGATTATTAAATATTTTGCAAACCAGATGCGAAGAGCTCGGCGTAAATTTAGTATTTGAAACTGACGTAAAGGATGATCAAGAAATTGCAGCCCAATACGATGCAGATTTAGTAATTGCTGCCGACGGCTTAAATAGTGCAATTCGAACTCGCTATGCCGAAACTTTCAAACCAGATATTGATACTCGAATCTGTCGCTTTGTATGGCTGGGAACAAAGAAGATGTTCAAAGATTTTACATTCCTATTTAAAGAAACTGAGTTCGGTTGGTTCCAAGCTCATGTTTATCAATTTGATGGTGACACTTCGACTTTTATTGTTGAAACCCCAGAAGAAGTTTGGAAAAAAGCTGGCCTAGAAGATATGTCTCAAGAAGAAGCTGTTGCTTTCTGCGAAAATTTATTTAAGGAACACCTTGATGGTGCAAAGCTTCTTACAAATGCAGCGCATTTAAGAGGGTCGGCTATTTGGATTAAATTCCCTAGAGTTATCTGCCAAGAGTGGATTCATTGGAACACCATTAAAGAAAAGAAAGTCCCAACCATTTTGATGGGCGATGCGGCTCATACTGCGCACTTCTCTATTGGGTCAGGCACAAAATTAGCGATGGAAGATGCGATTGAACTAGCACGCTCATTCGAGACTCTTGCTGCGGGTTCTGGTGATAGTTCAGTAAATCTAGAATCAGTACTAAAAACTTACCAAGATTTGCGATCTGTAGAAGTTTTAAAAATCCAGAACGCAGCCCGTAACGCTATGGAGTGGTTTGAACATATAGATCGCTACACCCGACTTCCTGCGGAGCAATTCAATTATTCGTTGCTAACTAGATCTCAACGGATCAGCCATGAAAATTTACGGGTACGCGATGCAAACTTCTTAGATGGATATGAACGTTGGTATGCAGAAAAAGCTTTTGCCGATGCTGGTGTACCGCTTCCAAAGTCCGGTAGTCAAATCCCACCGATGCTCACACCGTTAAAAGTTCGTGATGTAGTTCTAAAAAATCGTATTGTGGTTTCGCCGATGGCACAATATTCAGCTAGCGACGGAATACCTGCTGATTATCACCTAGTGCATTTAGGTGCGCGTGCGATGGGTGGCGCAGGATTGGTATTTACCGAAATGACATGCGTGACTGCAGATGCTCGAATAACGCCAGGATGTCCAGGTATGTATACCCCCGAACACACTGCTGGATGGAAACGAATTGTTAATTTTGTTCACGAAAATTCTGAGGCCAAGATCGCTATACAAATTGGTCATGCCGGCGCAAAAGGTGCAACAAACTTAGCTTGGGAAGGAATTGATAAGCCAGTTGCAAGTGGCGGCTGGGAATTAATTTCAGCATCACCACAACAATATTTAGCAGGCGTTTCCCAAACTTCAAGAGCTATGACTCGCGAAGATATGGACCGAGTTAAAGCTGACTTTGTTCGCGCAACCAATGCTGGAGCAGAAGCTGGTTTCGATTGGCTAGAACTGCACGCTGCGCACGGCTATTTAATTTCATCATTTATTTCCCCGCTAACAAATAAGCGAACTGATGAATACGGTGGCTCGCTAGAGAATCGACTCCGCTATCCGCTAGAAGTTTTCAAGGCAGTTCGCGCTGCTTGGCCATCTGGTAAACCAATCAGCGTTCGTATCTCTGCACATGATTGGGTAGAAGGCGGAATTACCCCAACTGATGCAGTTGCAATAGCCCGAGCATTTAAAGCGGCCGGTGCTGACGTAATTGACTGTTCTTCTGGGCAGGTCTCAAAAGAAGAGAAGCCGGTTTATGGACGGATGTTCCAAACTCCGTTCTCAGATCAAATCCGCAACGAAGTTGGTATTAAAACCATTGCAGTTGGCGCAATATCTGAGGCAGACCATGCAAATACGATTATTGCTGCGGGTCGCGCCGATCTATGTGCAATAGCCCGTCCACATTTAGCTAATCCAGCATGGACACTTAACGAAGCCGCAAAAATCGGTTACTTAGATGTTCGTTGGCCAAAACAATATGTATCAGCAAAAGTCCAACTCGAGCGAAATCTAGAGCGTGAAAAGATGGCAGCTGAAGCAGCTCGTTCGCTTATGACTTATGCAGAAATCACGGCAAAGTTTGAAGAGAGCTAAGCCTTAAAGTAACGCTCTTAACTTCTCGCCAGTTTCATCGGAGAGCGCAGCACTTCGCAATTTCGAAATTCTAGTCGCTGCGTTTGAATCCTTAGACTCACGCAATTTATCTACTTCACTCATTAATGAAGTGAAGTTACGCCAACCGTTTTTATGGGTATCACCGTATCCCTTGATTACATTGGCACTCTCAGCAATTTCATAAGCTAAATCATAATTTTCGGGCATAACAGCCAATATCTTGGTTAGCCATTGATCAATGCGTTCTTGTTCAAGGTTAAATCGCAGCGAACGGCGGCGGATGAATTTAAGTCTTGCAAGAATATAGAGCAAAAAATAACCATGTAGCGAGGTGGTGTGCAGGCGCATGCCATTTATCGTTAATTTATTTATAAAATTAGTTACTGGCTTAGTTTTAATTAACCAACCACCCAAAAAAGTTGGCAAAGTGTCAGCGATTTCTTCAGCCATTGGATGCAAGAATTCGCGGACTTGCATAATTTGATTATCGCCAACCCGCGCTTCATCGTTAACTCGATTAAATCTAGTTCGGCGAGTTTTTAAATCTGCAACTCGAATTGTGTCTTCGTAAGTCATCCAGAGCGCGGTATATCGGGCTACCTCGTTGAGCGTCCGATATGTGCCATCACCAAATACTGAATCGCATTCTTTAACTGCCTCTAACCGATCTAAGTAAACTTTGGCGTAAGCGGCATCTTGATAATCAGCAGTTCGCTTGATGCCGCTGATGGTCATTAAAGTAACAGCGCTTGGATAATCACTTTTAATTCTAGAAGCAAGATCTTGCAGCTTAGATCCAACCGCTCCATTTGGATTATTGAGAATTTCTAACTCTTGCGCTGGCGTTAAGCCTAGATTTGCAGTTGGTGCATCGGCAGGCTTTGCGCCAATTGAAATAGAAACTGGATTTGGTTTTGGCTTTAAAGAATTTTGTGCAATTTCAAAACTCTTTTCGAATGCTATTAAAGAATTTTTAACTCCTACGCCACTTCGCTCAATTGCAGATGTAAATTGATCTTTGGAAAATGGCAGTGCGCCGCTGCCTGCAAGTGCACCAAATAGCGAGGCTGAAATAACAGTTCCACTTTTATCCGCAACTTCTGCAAAATCTCCCGAGATAAATTTCTTGGCTGCTGCTTCACAAGCACTTAACAACTCTTCCGAACTTACTCGACCATCTCCCATCGCAGTCTTTTCGGCCATTGAATAAACGCGATTTGTTGATGCGATAAAAGTTGTGGTCTCAGGTGTTACGAATCCGCGAAACACGGCGCGACCAGCTTCCATTAATTCTGAAGCGATCACAATATCTACTTCGCCAGGTGTTGGCATCGTGCTTAAGATTGGTTCTTTATTGCTCTGGTCATCTGCAAAAAATTCTAAGTAATAAATCGTTGCACCGGTTCGTTGCGCAACTCCTGGTACCGATGTGGTCTGTGCCCAATAACCTGAGTGCTCAGCTATATCGATACACCAATCAGCTAAAACGCCGCCGCCTTCGCCACCCATAGCTAAAACTGCCATTGTGATTGGTCTAGATTGATTAAGCATTTGGTTGGATTCCAACTAACCGTCGTTCAATTCCATTCTGCAAGAAACCAATTACTGCGCTCCGGATTGATAATTTTGCTTTATCCCAAATTGATGGGTTAGTAATTACTTCAGTCCGGTAAAACGAAGGACATAAAACGGCGGCATGAGCAGCTTCGCCACAGAGGCCACAGCCAACACATGTATTTAGAATTGTCGCTACTGGATCTTTCCGCATTGGATCTGGATTTGGTGCAATTGTTAGAGATGGGCAGCCATTTATGCGGATACAAGAGTGATCGCCAGTGCATGTGTCTGGGTCAATTCCAAATCGCTCTTTCACAACGCGCTTGCCTTCCTTAATTTTCTTAGCCATTGCTGGCTTCTCGCGACGCATCCGATTTAACGTACATTCACTTTGCGCCACAATAATTTTCGGACCTTTTACATTTCCAGTTAAAGCGCTCTTAAAAGTTTCGCGCATTTCACTAACTTTGTACGTGTTAGTAATTGTCTTTACCCACTTGACGCCAATTCCACGGACCGCTGCTTCAATCGGATGTTTAGTAGATCGCAATTCATTATCAGCTTGCGAAGAAAGAATGTCTTGGCCGCCAGTTGCAGCGCTATAAGCGTTATCTACAATAACTGTTAGACCATCACTCTGATTGAAAACTGCGTTACCAATTCCGCTTGTTAAGCCGTTATGCCAGAAACCACCATCGCCCATAAAAGAAATTACTTGTTTATCGGTTTCAATCGATTGGAATGCGGATGCTCCGGCAGACCCAAGCCCATAACCCATCGTGGTTGCACCGATATTAAACGGTGGCAAAATTGAAAAAAGGTGACAACCAATATCAGCACTGATGTGGTGTTTGCCCGTCTCGCGTTCTGCAAGTTTAAGTGCTGTAAAAATTGGGCGCTCTGGGCAACCAGTACAAAATGAAGGTGGTCGGCCGTGCACTTTTTCAGGTGCGATTCGCGTTTCTAGTGAAGTTGGTTTATCGCCACTTGGTCTAACAACTGCAGGAAGGGCGTTTTGATCTAGTAATTGTGGTCCATATTTTTTAATGAATTCAGTGATTCCTTTAATTACATGAGCTGGCGTGTATTCACCAGCCGGTGGCAACATCTCTTTTCCGAATAATTTTGTCGGAACATCAGCGCGACGAAGCACAGCATGGAGATTTTGTTCTATGTAATCGGGTTGACCTTCTTCAACTAGCAAGACTGCACGCTTACTTTTCGCAAATTCGATAACTTCGTCATCGATTATTGGATAGGTAACGTTGAGAATATAAAGTGGAATTTTGCTATTTCCATAGACATCAGAAAGTCCAAGTAGTTGTAAAGCACGAATTACTGTGTTGTATAAACCGCCTTGCAAAATGATGCCAAAATCTTGCGCGCCATCATTTATAACTTCATTGATTTTATTATCTTTGATGAACTTTACGGCTGCAGGCCAACGAACATTTAACTTTTCTTGCTCGTGTGCAAAAGATGCTGGTGGCAAAACTACTCGTGCTGGATCTTGACGTGGATTTTCAATCGCATCCTTCAAAGTGAAGGAAGGGCGAACATTATCTTTTGCAATAAATTTTCCGTGGATGTGACAAGAGCGAAGTCGAAGTTCTAACATAACGGGAGTGTTGCTGGCCTCAGATAATCTAAAACCTAAATCAACTGAATCTACGATTGCAGTTAGGTTTGGACGTGGATCCATTAACCAAATTTGTGATTTCATCGCAAACGCATGTGAGCGTTCTTGCATAATCGAAGAACCTTCGCCGTAATCTTCACCAACAATAATTAGCGCGCCACCAGTAACACCGCCAGATGAAAGATTAGCGAGCGCATCTGATGCGACGTTGGTGCCTACGGTTGATTTAAAAGTTACTGCACCGCGTAATGGATAATGAACTGATGCGGCCAACATGGCAGCCGCTGTTGCTTCTGATGCAGAGTTTTCAAAATGGATTCCAAGTTCTTCTAAAATTTCGTGTGCGTCACCAAGTACATCCATCAAGTGCGAAATTGGCGCACCTTGATATCCGCCTACATATGAAACTCCTGATTGCAGCAGCGCTTTGGTTACAGCGAGAATTCCTTCGCCGGCAAATTCTGCGCCTGCGCCAACGCGCAGCTTTTCAACTTCAGCCGCAAACGAGCGCTCTGCCATAGTTTCTCTCCTTGCCGCGAACCTGCTTCCCAGGCCGCGCTTATCCTCGCCTACCGTGTGAGCGATGTCTAGCCGAACCCCCCTTGCCGATATCTCAAATTAATGAGAGATTTTCGCAACTGTTTTAGCCACAACTTTGTTAGGAGCATATGAATGGCCGACCTAAAAGCACTTGCCAATGATCTCGCTTCAGGATCAGTTCAAGTTATTGATCTAACTGCACCATTGCAAGAGAGCACACCAATTCTTGGCTTACCACCAGAGATGGGCCAAACCGCAAACTTTAAATTAGAACTTATCTCTCGTTATGACGAAAAGGGTCCAGCTTGGTACTGGAACAACTTCCACACCGGCGAACACACTGGCACACACTTTGATGCACCAATTCACTGGGTGACTGGTAAAGATCTTGACGATGTTTCGCAAGTGCCGCCAGCACGATTAGTCGGTCCAGCAGTAGTTTTAGATTTCGCTAAAGAAGCTGCCGCAAATCCTGATTTCTGTTTAGACGTTTCTCATGTGCAAGCATGGGAAAAAGCTAACGGAGCGATTCCAAAAGGCGCTTGGGTAATGTTCCGGACCGGTTGGTCAAAATTCGGTGATGATGCAAAAGCTTTTGCTAATGCAGATGAGAATGGTCCACATACACCTGGCCTAACAGTTGAGTGCGCAGAATACTTCGCAACTAAAACTGAAATTCTAGGAATGGGCGTTGAAACAGTAGGAACTGATGCTGGTGGAGCTTTCGGCTTCTCTATGCCATTCCCATGTCACACACTCTTCCTTGGAAACAATAAATACGGTCTAACTCAACTTCGTAACTTAGATAAGTTACCTACAACTGGTGCAATCGTGATTGCAGCTCCGCTAAAAATTGTTGGCGGATCTGGTAGCCCATGTCGCGTATTGGCTCTGGTTGCAAAATAAATAGTTAATTAAAAAAGCCCGCCAATTATTTTGGCGGGCTTTTTTATTTTATAATTACCGATTTCTTATTCTTTCTAAGAAACTCTTCTGGGTTAAGCGTTTTGCAACTAAAAATCCAGAGCCACCACCTAATCCAGGGCCAGGGTGAGTTGATGCACCGATATGCCAGAGGTTCTTTATTGGTGTGCGATGTCCGGTTGCCGCACTAAGTGGCCGCCATGGGGCGTATTGATCAACTCGGCAATCGCCAGCGTAAGGATCGCCACCAACTAAGTTCTTATTCATCGCTTCGATCTGCTCTGGTCCAAGCACAATTTTCGCAGTGATTGCGTTAAATAAGTTTGGGATTTGCTCTGCAACCTGAGCAAGCACACGATCTGCATATTTGTTTAGCCGTTCTTCATTCCAAGAACCATCACCTGGATTTATTTCACCCGCTAAATCACCGAGGATCTTTCGTGGGTTTTCCTGTAATTGAATCCAAAGTATCGATGTTCCCGCAGGTGCTCGTGAAGGATCAACAGTTGTAGGTTGTCCCACCACAATTGTTGGTCGCTTAGCTAACCAACCGCGATTTGAAGCATTTACCGATTCAGATAACGAATTCATACCATCCAAGATATGAACTATTGCTACATCTTTTAACCGTGAATCCGCTTTCCATTGTGGTGGTTCGGATAGCGCAAGATGTATTTGAATTGCGGCGCGACCATATCTAAATGAATCCGCGGATTTTGTGATTTCAGTTGGAATCTTTTCCTCAGATAACAAGCCTTGATATAATGCTTGTGGCGTTACCGAAGCAAGAACAGATCTTGTCGCGCTAAATTCTCGGCCGTCGGCAAGTTTTACACCGGTAGCTTTGCCATTTGAAGTTGTAACTTTTATAACATCCGCGCTGGTTAATAGTTCACCGCCAGCATCTTTTATAATTCCAATTAACGCTTCAACTAACTTTATCCCGCCGCCGACCGGCACAGGCATTCCACCAAAAGCAACAGCAGCGCCAATAACTTTGGTAATAAAAGCACTTGCAGCATCATCTGGTCCAAGTCCATTATGTAGCGCCCACGGCGCTAATAGTGATTTCGTAACTTCCGATGAGAATGTTCGATCGAGCCAAGGTGCAGCTGGTTCAAGTAATTCCGCACCAGTTGCAACTAAGCCGCGATTTCCAAAACGTTTTCGTGCAGTGCGTGCCAACTTCAGCGAATTGGTACGCCAGAAATCAGCGCCTAGCAATCCAAAAGCTAAATCAATTTTTGCACCAAACTCTTGCATCATCCCGCTCCATGCTGCGCCATCGCCTAAGCGGTCCATCTCTTTTGCAGTCTCTACCGGATCGGTTGAAAGAATTGCAGTACCGGCGCTACAAACAACACCAGTTGGTGATGTTGTGTTTTTATATATAACTCCGCGTTTTGTAAGTTCTTCGGCTAGTTCGGCATATGCGGGTCCGCCAACAAATAACGGATGCCAACTTGAAAGTAGTTCGTGGGTAAAACCAGGAAGAGTTGCGGCTTCGGTTCGAATTGCACCGCCAGCAACGTTATTTCGTTCGCAAAGTAAAACTTTCCAACCAGATTTGGATAACACTGCTCCAGCTACCAGCGCGTTTATTCCGCTGCCGACAACTATTGCGTCATAACTTTTCTGGCTCATTTAAATTCTCCCCGCGACTTGGTGTTGAAATCTAAGTCTATTTTTCATTGATAGTCCAGAATGGCAAATTATTGAATTGATTTGGTGCGCGTGAGAGGATCGGCAAATGAGTAATTTTGATGTAATCGTTATTGGGTCTGGCATAAATGGACTCAGCTCTGCAGCTCTTTTAGCTAAACGCGGTAAGCGAACCTTAGTTCTCGAATCTAACGATTCTTGTGGTGGCGCAGTTCGTACCGAAGAAATAACGCTGCCTGGTTTTAAACACGATTTATTCGCTACAAACTTAAGTCTTTTTGCAGGCGGGCCAATTATGGCTGCGCTGAAAGACGATCTAATCCGTAATGGGTTGGAATTTGTTCCTTCTAACAAACCATTTATATCGCTCTTTCCAGATGGTAAATCACTTGGGATCGTGATGGATCGTGAAACAAATATTGCCACTCTTAGAAAAGTTGCACCGAACGATGTTGAATCATGGCAAGCTTTAACGGCTCTCTTTGGAAAATTTGCACCACACCTCTTCCCGCTCTTGGGTGCAGAGTTACCATCTATTGCTGCTGCTAAGTCTATTTTTAAAACTTGGCGCGCATTAGGTACAACTGGGTTATTCCAATTAATTAGATTACTGCTGCAATCATCAAGAGCTTTTACCGAAGAATATTTTGTGCATCCAGAAACCAAAGCGCTAGCCGCAATTTGGGGAATGCATTTAGATTATGGTCCGGATATTTCTGGCGGCGCTCTCTTCTCATTCTTGGAATCTATTGGCGGACAAGAGTTCGGAATGGTTTTAGGTAAAGGTGGCGCAGATACTCTAATTAAATCATTAATTGGTGTAATTACAGATAATGGCGGAACTATAAAAGTTAGTTCAAAGGTCGTTGAGATTATTACGGAGAATGAGAGAGCAATTGGGGTCAGAACTGCAGATGGTGCCGTATTTAACGCAAAAAATATTATTGCAAATGTAAACCCAGCTCTAATTCCAAGTCTATTAAACTCAACTCTTTCTAACTCTGAAAAAGTGGCCGAAGTTAAGAAATTTCGCCCTGGGTTATCCACGATGATGATCCATCTTGCAATGGATGACCTTCCACCTTGGAAAGCTGCAGAAGCTAAAGAATTCAATTACATCCATATCGCGCCTTATATTGATGATTTAGCAATGACATATACCCAAGCTGCTGCGGGATTATTACCAAGTTCTCCTGCGTTAGTTATCGGACAACCAACCGTTACCGATTCATCACGTGCACCAGAAGGTAAACATGTGCTTTGGATTCAAGTACGAGTTCTACCGCTTGATATCAAGGGTGACGCCCGTGGTGAAATTTCTGGCAATACTTGGGATCAAATTGGCGAACAGTACGCGGATCGAATCATTGAAATTATTGAAAGTTACGCGCCCGGAATTAAATCTAAAATTCTTTCTCGAAAGGTTTTAACTCCAACCGATTTAGAGCGATATAACGCCAATTTAATTAAAGGCGATTCACTCGGCGGAAGTCATCATCCAGCACAATTCTTTTTCTTACGCCCAACTCCATCTTGGAATCGACATCGAACACCGATTGACGGGCTATTTATTTGCGGCTCTGGTACCTGGCCAGGTGGCGGCGTTGGCGGCGGCAGTGGCGCTATGGTTGCAAAAATTATTCGTTAAGAAATTTTTTCTTCCACTCAGCTGGCCAAGTTTTCGAACCAGTTTCTTTATCTGGTGAATGCACAATTATGTAATTTCCCTCGGCCGCAATTTCATCGCCGACAAACGCTTTGAAATCTAGCTCCATTGAAGAATTGCCCACGCGAATTACATTTAGCTGGGTTCTAACAACTTCCCCAAAGAAAATCCGACGGCGATATTCCATCTGGACTTTAACTCTTGGAATCTGTCCAAATAGTGTTACCGGAAGCCCTAGGTCGCGATAGAGCTTTGCTTCTAACTCTTCTACCCAGCGGAAAACGCTGGCGTAATGGTGGTGCCCAGCAGCATCAGTTTCATCCCACTCTAGAAATCTAATTATTTCAACGGATGCACCAGAATTTGAATTGCTCATCTGGGAAGTATCTCATGGCGTTATTAGATACTCACTTATAGCTTCCGATACTCTCGCCACATGCAAGCCAGTAACGCAAAGCCAACCATCATCCTTGCGACTAGCAACGGTATTGGCATGGGCCATTTAGCTCGCGCTACGGCGATCGGAGTAGCTCTTCAAGATCGTGCAAATCCAATAATTATTTCAATGGCAAGCGCTATTGCTGAAATCCCAGAAGCAACCGGAATCCCTGCCGAATATATAACTGGTAGAGATCGCGGTTTGATGCCTAGATATAAATGGGATAAATATTTAAAAGATCGAATTCTTGCGCTAGTTGAAGAGACTGGCGCCACAATTCTTACTTTTGATGGCGTAGTTCCATATCCAGGAATACTCGCAGCAAAAATGGCAAAACCTGAGTTGACGTTAATTTGGATCCGCCGTGGTTTATGGCAGAAAAAGCCACAGCGCTTCGTATTGGGAGCGCAATCAAAAATTATGGATTATGTAATCGAGCCTGGTGATTACGCTCGCGCATACGATAAAGGGCCAACATCAAAACGAAAAGAATCAAAATTAGTTTCACCTGTCTCGCTTTATAAAGAAAGTAGCACGCTAAATAAAAAGGCGGCAAAAGAAAAAATAGGATTGGATGTAAATCGTCCCGCAGTTTTGGTCCAGCTTGGTACCGGCGATGCAGATGTAAACGAAAAAATGCGAGCAGCATTATCTGGGCTCATTGGTTGGAAAGATCTACAGGTTGTCTTGACCAAAGAACCAAAAGACAAAAATGGCAACTCACTTGCACCTGTCGGACTAGATATAAAAGTTGCACGTTACTTTCCATTGGCAGACTTACTTCATGCTTTCGAAGCTGGTATTTGTGCTGCCGGGTATAACGGTGTCCATGAATTATTAGCTGCTGGTTTGCCAACGGTTTTTGTAGCAAATATCAGAGGTACCGATGATCAAGAAACCCGTGCCCGTTGGTGTGCTGATAACAACGTCGCGCTAATGGCCGACCAATCAAACCTTACTGATATTGAAAATACCGTTAAGAAACTTCAAATCGAGAGCGTTAGGAAATCACTCTCCGAAAGTTGTGCAAAACTTCCAGCGACAACCGGCGCGGCGGAAATTGCTGATTTCTTACTAACTCTCTCAATGCCGTTAGTAGCAACTCGAATATTGCGAAGTATTCGTTATGGTGGGTTTTCTATATTTGAAGTCCTGCGAAAGAGCCCAATCAACGCTATTAAGTATTTAACTATTTTCTTTCTCGAAAAAGTTGGACTCTCCTATAGAACGCTATTCCCACATAAAGCAAATACTCCGCAAATTACAGGAGCGCCTATTTACTCTAATTCGTCAAAAGCAGAAGAGCTACAGGCATTTGTTAAAGCTCCAAGAAGATTCGAACATCTGATTTCAAACTCATCTCCAGAATATCTGCAGCGCCGTCACGAAATTGCAAACCGTGCTTATGAATTACCCAATAAAGGTTCTAAAAAATGAGGCTAGGTGTTTTAGATGTTGGATCAAATACGGTTCACCTACAGATAGTAGATACAGCTCCAGGTGCTCGTCCAAATCCGACTGCGAATTTTAAGGAAGATCTCCAGTTAACTTCATACCTTGATGAAAATGGAAATATCTCGAATGACGGTATTGAAGCTTTACGAAATTGCATTGGGCGCGCTCTAAAAGAAGCAAACTTGGCAAATACAAAAGAGTTGCTCCCCTTTGCTACATCAGCGCTCCGAGATGCAAAAAATGGTGCAGAGATAATTGAGTTAATCAACAAGGAATATGAAATTGATCTGCAAGTACTTTCCGGGGAAGAAGAGGCGCGGACAACTTTCTTAGCTGCCAGACGTTGGTACGGATGGTCCAGTGGCCGACTTCTAATGTTAGATATTGGTGGAGGTTCACTTGAAATTGCAGTTGGTGTTAATGAAGCTCCCGATGTGGCGTTTTCGCTACCACTTGGTGCAGCTCGGTTAACTAAAGATCTTTTGGAAGGTGACCCATTTACTAAAAAAAGTTTACGATCTATGCGAGATCATATAGAGAATAAATTAAGCGAAATTTTACCAGCACTAGTACAGCATCAAAATACTGATCGTGCGATTGCTACAAGCAAGACTTTCCGAACGCTTGCAAGACTATGTGCTGACTGGATTCCAGGAAATGGTAAGAATTTAAGAATTGATTCATTGCGGAAAATAACGCCAAGACTGGCGGAGATGAGCCTTGATGACCGAGCAGATTTACCTGGTGTATCTGCCGGCCGAGCCCGACAAATTGTGGCCGGCGCTTATGTTGCCGAAAGTGTTATGCGCAACTTAGATGTGGATCAATTAGAAATTTGTCCTTGGGCACTTCGTGAAGGAATTGTTCTAAAGTGGATGGATTGGATGGAAGTTTAGTTTTTAAACGGCAGGTGCTGCTAAAAAATCAATCGAAATTACGACATTATCAACATGATGCACAATCCACGCATCTCCAGGTTCGAGTTTAGTATTCGTGGTTTCTACGCCAGATTTCTCAACTAGATTTGCCACAATTTGCGGAAGTATTGGATTATGACTGCATGCAATAACATTGCTATGTAAATTTAGGAGTTTTCTAATATATTTCAAAGGTTTATCTGGATTTTTAGCGTAGACATATTCACTTAAATCTTCTGCAAATATTAAATTTAAATTAAGGCTACGCGCGATTGGTGTAACAGTTTCATAACACCTAACCGCAGCCGATGAATGTATCTCTTCGATTCCGTAAACTTGCATCGTACTTAATAAACGTTTAGCTTGTAATTGTCCTAATTGAATCAGTGGCCGGTCACCATCATCACCAATCCATTCATTTCTATCTAGCGCTTCAGCGTGCCGCAACAAAACAAGAACGTTTGTATCCAAATCAAAATTCATAAAAGTCTTTAGAATTGAAATATCGCCTGGACGGGAGAGTTTTACTTCAGCCTCAGAAATTGAAAACCACTTCACAACATCTACTTCACTTGGTTGTGGTTCACCTACTGCAGATATGAACCGAGCCGACCAATATTGCACATTCTTATTGATTCCGTTAGTTAAATAATTTAGCTCGCCAATATATGGCCCCATAACTATTGAAAACCCGGTCTCTTCCATCACCTCTCGAAATGCACAAGCAATTGCAATTTCATTCTCTTCTAATTTACCTTTTGGAAACGACCAATCGTCGTATTTTGGACGATGTATAAGTGCAACTTCTAATTCATCGCTATCGTTCCTGCGCCAAACTATGGCACCAGCCGCAAGTACTCTGGAACTCATCATCGTTTCAATCTATCGATTAGCCGGGCGTGCAGAGAAACTAATTTCTTGCCGTGAGCATCTTTATCTTTTCTATGCCAAGTACCGTTTTGGTCTAACTCCCATCGGTCAATATCTTCGGTAAAATACCCTTCTAATTCAGCATTTAGCGTTGCTTTATGTTCGGGCGCAATAATCTTCACAAGTGCTTCAACTCTGCGATCTAAGTTACGTTCCATTAAGTCGGCGCTACCGATCCAGAATTCGCTTTCGCCGCCATTGGCGAAATTGAATATTCTGGAATGCTCAAGAAATCTACCAACAATTGAACGAACCTTAATGTTTTCGGAAACTCCAGGAATTTCCGGTTTCAATGAGCAAATTCCTCTAGTTACTAGCTCTACTTTTACGCCAGCAGTTGATGCTCGATAAAGTGCTTCAACAAATGCTTCATCCAATAGTGAATTCAATTTAAATCTAATTCCTGAGGGCAATCCTTTTTTGGCGTTCTCTATTTCTTTCTCAATTTTTCCTAACAACCCACTTCGCAAAGATCTCGGCGCCACGAGAAGCCTTGAAAATTCCGTATCTACTACGAAACCAGATAATTGATTAAATAATCTAGAAAGATCGTGACCGAGATCTGGATCCGAACTTATCAATCCCCAGTCCTCATATAAACGTGCGGTTTTAGGGTTGTAATTTCCGGTTCCAACATGGCAGTAGCGACGTAAACTATTGACCTCTTGCCTAACTATCAAAGAGAGCTTCGCATGGGTTTTCATTCCCATAAGCCCATACACAACATGAACTCCAGCACTTTCAAGTTTTCTGGCCCAGCGAACGTTTGCGAGTTCATCAAAACGTGCACGAATTTCCACAACCGCTAAGACTTGCTTTCCAGCCTCAGCCGCTTCAATCAAGGCATCAACTATTGGTGAATCTCCGGAAGTTCGGTAAAGAGTCTGCTTTATTGCTAACACCTGAGGATCCCTTGCAGCGTTCTCTAAAAACCTAACAACTGAATTTGTAAATGATTCATATGGGTGATGGAGAAGTACTTCATTATTCTTCAATGAGTCAAAGAAAGCCTCGCTATCCTCACTCTCGGTTTCAAGGAGGAATTGTGGAGTTTTGCTCCTAAAAACTGGATATTTCAACTCTTTGCGATCCAAATCCGCGATTTGATTTAAGCAAGTTAAGTCGATTGGTTCTTGATTGTGGATTACCTCGTTCTCGGTTATTTCTAACTCTTCCATTAATCGCTTCAATAAATCAAGTTTGATATTGCGGTCAACTTCCAACCTAACTGGAGGTCCAAAACGGCGTTGTAATAATTCTTGTTCCATCGTCTCTAATAAATCTTCACTATCTTCTTCATCCAACTCAAAATCTTGGTTTCTAGTGACCCTAAAAGTGTAAAAATCTTCAATGTTCATTCCGGGAAATAGTTCTTGCAAGTTAGCTGCAATGACTTCCTCTAAAGTTATAAATCTATTTTTTAAACTCTTATGGGTCTGGATAAATCTTGGGAGAACTGGTGGAACTTTCACTCTGGCGAAAAATTGATCTTTATTGTCTTTATGACTAACGATTACGGCAAGGTTCAAAGAGAGTCCTGAAATGTAAGGGAACGGATGAGAGGGATCTACTGCAAGCGGAGTTAATACTGGAAATATCGTGTTTAAAAAGTATTCGTTCAAATAGGTTTTTTCAATATCGGTAAGAACTTTCCAGCTTACGATATTTATTTCTTGAACTTCTAACGCCGGTTTCAGTTCCTGATGAAATAGAACCGCTTGTCGGTCAGCTAACTCTCTACTTTTTATTAGGACTTTACTCAGTAATTCGCTCGGAGTTAGTCCAGCGATACCCTTTTGGGTAATTCCATTTTCAATTTTACGTTTTACAGTGGCAACACGAATCATATAAAAATCATCTAAATTTGAGGAAAAAATTGCTAAGAATCTAACCCTTTCAAGCAGCGGCAGTGAGTTATCTTCAGCTAGTTCTAAAACTCGTTGATTGAAATCTAGCCAGCTTAATTCCCGATCGATTAAAAGCTTTGAAAAATCTTGATAGGCATCGGAGTTCATGCCGACATTATTCAAACCTTTTATGAACGGGAAGTGAATCATGGGGGTATAGATTATAAATTGTTGTTAGAGCTTCAACAACTCCTTACCTTTTTCTACTGCCCCCTGCCGATCTGCTACCTCTAACTTCTTATAAAGATTGCGAAGGTGAGTTTTAATCGTGTTCTTAGAAATATTTAGGTTACCCGCAATAACTTTAATTGGCAGTCCCGTAGATAAGTGTCGCAAAATGTCGGCTTCTCGCTTAGTTAAATTACTGGCTCCGCCAGCACTCATAATTTGATTATTCATTCGTACTCCTAATTCTCTAGCCAATCTTTCCAAGAAGACAGTGGAGTGCTCGCCAGCAATAGAAATTAGTACTTGAGATACTGCAGGTGAAAATTTCAGAAAATAATCAAAATGTCCATTCACAGAACCAATCTCTAACGCACGCCAGAAATGCTCCTTAGCAATTGGAGGTCGATCTAAGTTTAAAATTCCCATATTCATCGAATAGCTTATTAATTCTTTAGGTAAGGACTTATCAAATTTCTCCAAGACCGTGGAAATTTTGGCTGATTTATGTTTAAGCATCAAGCCAGCGCGAACCTCTAAAGTTCGGAAACTCTCTGGCAAGCGACTCAACAATTGTTCAATTCGTTCTTTATCATCCAATTTAAATCTTATGGCTAATTCAAACCTATCCAGTACTAAATGCATCTCTGGTTTCATCTTAGACGAATCTATAAGAGCGCGAGTTTCTGAAATTAGTAGGAACGCTTCTTTAATGTCATTCTTAATAGCAAGTAATTCGGCTAACTTCCCATTAAACATTACCGCCCAAGGTATTTGCTTTGCAGCCATCGCTTGGAGACTCGCTTCTTTCAAGATTGCAGTAGACTCAGTGAGTCTATTCGATTCGATCAGAATATTGGCTTTTGCATATTTAGTTTCGTATAGCGCAAATACCCCGCCAAAATTTATTCCATTCTCTTTGGTTTCAACTATTTCAATTAAATCAGAAGCCTCAGAAATTCGACCAGTGTGTATTGCAAGCAGAAGTCGAATTGTGTCGAAAACCATTCGATCACGAGCGTCCAAAATTGTAGATTCGCTTTTCACCACTACTTTTTCAATCTCTTTTAACTTCGCTGAATCATCCTGTAGAAAAGCAGACCAAGTTAATATTCTAAGAAAGGAAATCCGCCTACCATCTCCGAAGTTTGTCTTAGCAAAACCTTCGCCGCTCTTTCCGATCATCTCAGAAAAACATTTTTCTAAGTTCCCGTTCGAGAAATTTAAATAAGAATTGAAAACGGAAATGTCGCTGGACATTTTTTCTTCAATACCAAATTTTTTGATCATAAATTCTAGTTCTTGTAATCTAATTTTCATTTCTGAAAAATCACTTTTTACGTATGCTATATAGGTATCTAGAAATTTTCTTGAAATTGGGTTTTCTTGCATTGATAATTGCGAAATTCGATTCCAATTATCAAGGACATCCAACTTCCCGCTATGAAGTGCGTTCCGCATTTCTCCCGTAATAATTGTGATAATCGCGGGGTCATTGAGGGTAACGGAGACTTTTCGGTCATCGCCCAATTCTGAAAGAATTCTAAGTGCTTCTAAAGTAAAGCCAGTTTTCATCAGTTTTGTAACTGCATCGATTAGTGAATCATTCAGTTCGCTTTGAGACTTATTTCCGATAAGCGATTCTTGTACCAGCTGATTCAACCTATAAATGGGAGGGTCATTTTGAATACGACTGATGAAATGGGAATCTGTTGCAATTCTAAATAAGGTTCGATCTGCATCACTGTCGCCGGATATTGCTTTTGCCAAGTCTGGCGTGAATTCAGCAAACCAGATCAGTTTATTAATAAATTCAATATCTACATCGTCAAATATCCCAAGTGATTGTTGGACTGCAGTGGAATATCTCTTCCCGGTAGGGATTTTTGAACTACCAATCTTTAACTTACCTAAATTGATTTCATTGCTTAAAATAGCAATGCCGGCTGGCCAGCCATCTGTAAGTTCAATCATTTTTTTTGCTTCGCTTTCATTTTGGATTCCACTTAAATCCATAATCTCATCTAATTTAAAATTTAACTCCACTGGGGTAATTATGTTTAGCGGAATTCCGTTTAGAAATTGGTAGGTACTTTGACTCGGAGTTTTCCTACGAATAAAGAGTATATTTACATTTTCTGGTCTGTACTTCATGAATGCCTGTGCTATTTCTAAGTTTTCCAAATTAAATAAATCGGAGTTATCCATAATAAATTTTATGTTCCGATTGGATCCTCCAAGCTCTTTGCATAATTTTGATATTGTTTCGAAAGTTGCAATTTTATCGGATGATAAATCTTCAAACCATTTGGCGTAATTCGGGATTATTTTTCTGGTTGCAGCTACTAGATAATTAACAATTTCTAATGATGTATCAAGACTATGAACTGTGAACCAAATAGTGTTTTTAGGATCTGCACCATGAAGTTGAGATGCAAGAACTGTTTTGCCAGCACCAGGTGGGCCGTAAATAAAAGTCACTTGATTAGGTCTTGTGGTTAGTTCTTGTATTAATTTTTT
This sequence comes from uncultured Actinomycetes bacterium, assembly GCA_903878415.1. Taxonomy (GTDB): domain Bacteria; phylum Actinomycetota; class Actinomycetes; order Nanopelagicales; family Nanopelagicaceae; genus UBA7398. Next base: position 15,404 of record CAIRHO010000036.1, on the reverse strand, counting down.
CCGATAGATATGACTCGGAATAGGTAATGGCGGGGTGATTCGATGGGAGTCTTTTATCGCCTCTTCCTTCACCCTCGAATTATTCACCAATTCATCCGTTTTCAGGGTGAAAATTTGGATTTATTCGTAATCTCACCCAACTTATCACCCTTATATAGATTTTAATTTTTACCCAGCTAGTTAACACTTCTCTTCTTGTCTGCCTTTTTAAAATAACTAAAGGATGTGCCACCATGTTTGCTAGGTTTTCTAATGATCTAGCGATTGATTTGGGCACTGCAAACACACTTATATATCACTCTCGTAAAGGCATAGTACTTAACGAACCCAGCATTGTCGCGATAAATCAAGAGACTGGCGCAATTTTAGCATTTGGTACCGAAGCGCGAAAAATGATGGGTCGAACTCCTAGCACGATAATTGCGGTTAGGCCACTTAGAGATGGCGTAGTGGCGGATTTTGAAATTGCCCAAAAAATGTTGCGTTATTTTTTGAATAAAGCTGGATCGAAGCGTTACATAAGTAAACCCACAGTAATAGTGGCGGTGCCGCCAGTTGTAACTTCGGTAGAACAACGAGCAATTAAAGATGCAGCTTACGGAGCTGGCGCAAGAAAAGTTTATGTAATAGAAGAACCGATGGCCGCCGCCATTGGATCAGGTCTACCAGTACAAGAACCGCTTGGTTCCATGATCGTAGATATTGGCGGCGGAACATCGGATATCGCGGTGATCTCATTAGGTGGCGTCGTTTCATCTAGATCGCTTCGAGTTGGTGGCGATGCAATGGATAATTCAATTGTTAATTACATTAAGAATAAATATCATGTGTTAATTGGTGAACGCACAGCAGAAGAATTGAAGATAAGTATCGGTTCTGCTTTTGCAACACATGAAGATGGACATGCATTGATTCGTGGCCGAGATCTTAGATCTGGTTTACCAACCGAAGTCACCGTTTCATCTGAAGAAATTCGCAAAGCGATAGAAGAACAAATTTCTAGAATTATTGACGCTATAAAATCAACGTTAGATGTGACTCCGCCGGATTTAGTTGCCGACCTAGTTACAACAGGAATGACTATTGCAGGTGGCGGCGCAATGATTAAAGGACTTGTGCAGCGAATTTCTAGAGAATGTGGAATGCCGGTAAGGATGGCTGAAGATCCACTAACCAGCGTTGTGACTGGGGCCGGTATTTGCGCAGAAAATATGGGGCTTCTCAAGCAAGTGGTTCTGCCTGAGAAGAGGTAGTACGTACACCAGAATTTCTGGCAGACTTTCGCAGGTAAATCTGGCGATGGTTTAGTTTGGAGGGCTCATGTACGGCAAATATTGGATGAGTCCAGAAACAACTTCGATAAATCGATTACCGATGCTAAATATGGAACATCTACATTCAATCTCTCTAGATGGGCCGTGGCGCTTCCAGTTATTAGACCGCGCTGATGCTTCGCCTGCGGGAAGTTGGAACATTGAAAACGTTCCAAGTTTCTGGACTATCAATAAAGGTGAACACCATTATAAAGATTCGCCAATCTATACAAACACGCAAATGCCTTTTGATAATTTGCCACCTTCTGTACCACTGCATAATCCAACTGGAATATACGAACGAGATTTTACAATTCCGGATGCTTGGGAGAAGAAGCGAATCGTTCTTTCGCTCGGCGGTTTTGAATCAGTAGCCGTCGTGACGATAAATAGCAAAGATGTCGGAATGGCTAAAGATTCTCACTTAGCATCCGAGTTTGACATTACTTCTTACATAAAAAAGGGTAACAATTCAATTCGTTTAAGAATTGTAAAATGGTCAGATGCAACTTTTATTGAAGACCAAGATCAATGGTGGCATGGCGGTATCAGCCGGAGTATTAAGTTATTTGCAACTGAGCATGTTTTCATCGAGCGTCTCTATCTAACTCCAGGGCTATTGCCTGATAACAAAACTGGCACTCTGAAAATTCGCGCCTATGTAAATTCAATCAATGAAGCTCCACTCGCTAATTGGACTTTCCAAGCTCGCATAGTGGGAGTCAGTAAAGCTCAAAAAATGAGCCAAACATTTATTAACCATAGCCGAACGCTCTGGACTAAAAAAACTAGAGAACAGAAAGAAATTACCGATAGCGAATTCCATGGAAAATATTGGGATGGAAATGTTCCAGATCCAGTTAAGAAAGTGCTACGCGAGTTAGATCCACCTAACCCTGGCTATGCTGAATTTGAAGTAAAAGTGCCGAATATTTCACCTTGGTCAGCCGAATCGCCAACCCTTTATGAAGTAGAAATTCAACTTTTAGATCCATCTGGCAAAGTAGCCGAGATTACAAGTAAGAAAATTGGCTTCCGCGACGTCAAGGTTGTCGGGAATGAATTTTTATTTAATGGTAAACCAGTAATTCTCTATGGCATTAATCGCCATGATTTCAATCGCGAAACCGGCCGAGTTTTAACTCGGGATATGTTTAGGAGCGATCTACTTGAATTGAAGCGTTGGAATTTCAATGCAATTCGAACTTCTCATTATCCAAATGATCCTGTTTTTCTAGACTTATGCGATGAACTGGGTTTCTATGTTGTTGGTGAAGCAAATATCGAATCTCATGCCTTCCTAGATAGCATCTGTGATGATCAGAAATATCTAGTTGCTTTTGTGGACCGGGTGTCCCGAATGGTTGAGCGAGATATCCACCATCCAAGCGTAATTTTCTGGTCACTAGGTAATGAATCTGGTTTTGGGTTAAATCATTTAGCATCAGCCGCTTTTGTTAGAAAGTTTGATTCATCCCGGCCGCTGCATTACGAAGGTGGCATCCGCGGTAATTGGACACATGGCCAAGAAGTTACCGATGTCATTTGTCCGATGTATCCAAATATTAGCGCGATTGTTTCTTACGCAAAATCAAAAAAAGCTGACCGGCCGTTAATTATGTGCGAGTACTCGCATGCAATGGGAAATAGCAATGGCACGCTTGCTGAATATTGGGAAGCAATTCATTCCACAAAAGGTTTGCAAGGTGGATTTATTTGGGAGTTTTGGGATCATGGAATTGATCAGAAACTTCCAGATGGTCGAATGCGCTCTGCGTACGGTGGTGATTTCGGCGAAGATAAACATGATGGAAATTTCTGTTGTGACGGAATGTTCTTCCCAGATCGCACACCCAAACCAGCTCTATACGAAATGAAGCACATCGCCTCACCAATTTTAATTTCCGCAAAGAACGCTAACACTGGTCGTTTTGCAGTGTTAAATAAGAACTTTTTTATAGATCTACAAGGGTACGAATTGGGATGGACGATTGCGGCAAATGGCGAAATCCTCGACCGTGGCATAGTTAAGATTCCAAAAACCAAGGCACGTGGAAATACCGCATTTGCAATCTCCTCTAAATTTCTAAAACCGGCTAACCGTAGCGGTGAATCATTTATTACCTTTTCGTTAACGCATAAATCACCAACCTCTTGGGCGCCAGCTAATTTCGAAGTGGCTTGGGCACAATTCCCACTTACAAGTAAAAGTATTTCAAAACCTAAAACTCTTAATACAAAACCAGTTGAATTTGTTACTGCCGAAGGCGAGATAGTTCTTCCTTATGGCGTAATTGCCCCCCAATTAACGCTATGGCGCGCACCAACCGATAACGACATCATTGGATTATTTGCAGATCGTTGGAATGAATGGGGACTCCGCGATTTATCTCGCACGGATTGCGTGATTACAAATAAAGATGGAAAGATTAAAATTTCCAATATTTGGGAGAGTGCAGCTGGCATTAAAATTAAGCACTCTCAATTAATTGAAAGTATTGTTGATGGAGTAAGAGTAACTGAGTCGATCACGCTGCCGGCTCAACTAAATGATGTGGCCCGCGTGGGAACTAATTTTGAAGTTAGTGAAGATCTGCGCAAACTGACTTGGTTTGGCGTTGGACCTTCGGAAAACTATCCAGATCGTAAATTGGGAAGAGTCCATAAGTGGGCCGGAGCAGTAGCCGATCAGTACATTCCATACGTTAAGCCACAAGAAAATGGCAGCCATGCTGATGTTCGTTGGTTTACTTTGACTAATTCATCGGGTCGAGGTCTTTATTTTGTATTAGATAAACCACGCCAAGTTACAGTAACTCCGATGCGTTCTATTGACCTAGCCAATACAACTCACAATATTGATGTGACCCCTTCTGGCAATACCGTTGTAACGATCGATGCTGCCTTACGCGGAGTTGGAACGGCCTCGTGTGGACCCGATACGTTGCCTAAATATCGAATAAAACCAGGGGTTTTTACCTGGACGTGGAGCGCGCAAACAATTTAATTTAGAGCGGCCACTTTGTAGGTGTTGGGTATTTAGGTGATCTGCCATCTCCGGAAGAGCGGCCCCGAATACGACGTGACATCCAAGGAATTCCAAAAGTTATAAACCATTTAATATTTTTAAAGATTCGTACTGGGAGTAAATCAGCTTTCTTTGGTGGTAACGGGGTTCGCCAATTCTCATCGACAGTTTTACCTAAAGTGAATAGAACACCTTGCGCAGCTCGATAGTGTCCTTCCAAATTCATATGCAATCGATCGTCAGATATGAATCGACGGTCTTTCCAAAATTGATCTTTATTTGGATCTAACAATATGGCGCCAAGTTCGTTAGCAACTTTGCGCACATTCGTATTGAAAACTTCAAATCGCTTCTGCCAGATTTTTGCACTTCTTGTATCTTCGCCAGTATTTTCTAAAACACAAAATAACATCAGTGTGCCACCACCGGCTGCAATAGCTTTGGCAGTTTTTGTGTACTCCGCAATTACTTTCTCCGGATCGTACTTTGGCCGAATCACATCGTTTGCTCCGGCATGAAATGAAACCAAAGTTGATTTACCTTCAATCATTCGCAACGCCGCTGGAACTTGCTCGCGTGCTACTTGGCCAATTAATTTCCCTCGCACCGCGAGATTTACATAAGTAAAGTCGGGGTTGCCTTCCGCTAAGACATCAGCGACTCGATCAGCCCAACCGCGAAATTTTCCATTAATTACTTGATCGGTCATGCCCTCGGTCATTGAGTCGCCAAGTGCAATAAATCTCTGGTAATTCATGGTTCTAACTTTCTAACTGATTAATTTGCTTCCCGACGTTTTTCTTCAATGGTGTACAGCGCAATTGCCATCGCAACGCTAGCATTTAGCGATTCAACACTTTGGCGCATTGGAATTGAAACTACTACATCGCATTTTTCCCGAACTAGACGCGAAAGTCCTTTGCCTTCGCTGCCTACGATGACATAGAGCGAATCCGTTGCGATTTTTAGGCCATCTACGGTATCCGTGCTCTCGCCATCTAAACCAACGATAAAGCAACCGAATTCTTTAGCATCTTCGATAGAACGTGCCAGATTTTTTACTTGGGCAATTGGTAATCGCGCTGCTGCACCAGCAGATGCTTTCCAAGCAGTTGCTGTAATGCTGGCGTTACGTCGTTCCGGAATTAGTACGCCATCAGCACCGAACGCTGCTGCGCTTCTAACAATCGCACCAATATTTCTAGGATCAGTAACGCCATCTACAGCCACAAATAGCGCTGGAGATTTTGCGCGTTGGAAAATTTCTTTCTGCGATGAATATGCATATGGTTTTACAATTAACGCGACGCCTTGGTGATTAGCCATTCCAGTAATAGATTCAACTTGATGACGGGTAACTTCACGAACCGTTAAACCACTAACTCGGGCATGATCCAAAATTTCCGTAATACGCTCGTCAACATCTAAACCAATTGCAACTATTAGTTCTTTTGCCGGAATATTTGCGCGAAGCGCTTCAACAACGGTATTTCTGCCCGCAATTGTGTCTACATAAGTTGCGCTACTTTTTTCGCGAACTGCGCGATCTTGACGCGGTCGCGTGGACCCACGTTTATCAGGACGGCCGCGATCTGTTCCGGGGCGTTTGCTCCGCGATGCAGATGGTCTGCCAGTTGATGGCCGACTGCTTGTAGATCTACCCGATGATGGACGCGCACGATCTGAAGTTGTTCGTTCGGTTCTTTCATCATCTGTCCGTTTACGTTCTGGTTTATAAGTTGATTTACGCGTTTTAGCTTTAGCTGCTACGTGGTAAGGACGATCCGCTGCTTTTGGAGTTGGACCTTTTCCACGTAGTCCTCTGCGCTGTTTTGCGCCAGGATTCTTTCCAGTTTTCTTAGCAGCCAATTAAGTCACACTCCATCGTGGTCCATCTGCGGTGTCCTCGATGGTAATTCCCAACGAAGTAATTCGATCTCTAATGGAATCAGCGGCCGAAAAGTCTTTACGTAATCGGGCTGCTTCGCGTTGTTCCAGCAATAGCGCAATTAAACCATCCATTGCTTCACTCAAATTCGCATTGCCAGATTGCGCATATGCACGTTCAAATGGATCGCAGCCTAATATTGATAAAACTCCACGAATATGTGAGGCAGCCTCTGCGATCTTCTTCAAATCACCTGATGTAAGCGCGCTATTGCCGCTCTTTAACGACTCTGAAAGAAGCGCAAGTGCTTGCGGTACCGCCAAATCATCATCCATCAACTTCGTGAATTCTTTTGAAATTATGGGTTCTGAATTTTTACCAAGCACTTCAACTGCACGATTTAAGAAGTTCTCAATTCTGCGAAATGCAACTGCCGATTCTTCTAAAGCTTCAAAGGAAAATTCCAACATCGATCGGTAATGAGCGCTTCCTAAATACCAACGAAGTTCCACACCCCGCACGCGCTTTAGAATTTCCGTAACTAAAAGCGAATTCCCGAGCGATTTGCTCATCTTCTCACCAGCTGTAGTAACCCATGCGTTATGCATCCATAATTTTGCAAAGTCAGATCCAGCAGCTTCAGATTGGGCTATTTCATTTTCGTGATGCGGGAAAATTAAATCTAAACCGCCGCCATGAATATCAAAACTTTTACCTAAATAAGCTTCTGCCATCGCAGAACATTCCAAATGCCAACCAGGTCGACCAGCACCCCACGGAGTTGGCCAATATGGTTCTCCCGGCTTCGCCGCTTTCCAAAGTGCAAAATCACGTGGATCGCGTTTATAAGTTTCGTCGGCATCTCCGGCCGGTAATAGATCATCTAACTTCTGATTAGAAAGTGATAAATAACGCTTTAATTTACGGACCTCTAAATAAACATCGCCATTTCCTGGGGCATATGCCGATCCATTAGAAATTAAAGTTTCCATCAATTCAATCATCTGCGTGATATGACCAGTTGCACGCGGTTCGTAAGTAGGCGGCAAGACATTTAGCGCAGCATATGCATCGCTAAATGCGCGCTCGTATTTCATCGCTACTGCCCACCACGGCGTTTTTTCGATTACTGCTTTCTGTAAAATTTTGTCATCAATATCGGTAACATTTCTAACAAAAGTTACGTTATTCCCGGAAGCAATTAACCAGCGCCGCAAAATATCAAAATTAACGCCGCTTCTAATATGTCCGATGTGTGGTGCGGCTTGCACGGTAGCGCCGCACAAATAAATTGATACTTCGCCTTTTTTAATCGGCGTGAAATCGCGAACTGTTCGCGTTGCAGTATCGTAAAGTTTCAAGGCGCTCATCGTCTTATTCTAATTCCTAGCCGTTGATAACTTATGAACCAACGCAATTGCAATCGCTGATATTCCTTTACCTTCACCGGTAAACCCAAGTCCATCAGTGCTTGTTGCTGAAACTGAAACTGTCGCGCCGTTTAAGGCCTGCGACAGCTTTGTAATTGCAGCGCTTCTTCGTGCTCCAATTTTTGGTCGATTTCCAACGATCTGTACCGAAACGTTTGAAATTCCAAAACCCGCGGCAGTTACGCGAACTAACGTCTCATTCAATAGCCTTTCACCAGATGCACCTGCATATTTAGGATCTGACGTTCCAAAATTAGAACCAAGATCACCAAGATTAGTTGCAGCAAAAAGTGCATCACAAATTGCATGCGCAGCGACATCGCCATCAGAGTGGCCGTCAACGCCGATTTCGTTCTCCCATAACAATCCAGCTAACCACATTGGTCGCTTTGGATCTGCGGAAAATGCATGTGCGTCAACGCCAACACCACTTTGTAGCTGCGTTGTGCTTCCAATTAAGAGCGTAGTTGCCATTGCTAAATCTTCCGGTGTCGTTATTTTCAAGGCGTTTACTTCACCTAAAATAGTTTTTACTTTAATGCCTAGCGCTTCAACTAACGCAGCATCATCAGTTGCATCTTCACTAGCTGCATGCGCCCGCACCAAAACATCGCGCGCGAAACCTTGCGGAGTCTGCACAGCAACAAGCGCGGAACGATCTAAGGTATTTCTGACATAGCCTTCGCGATCAATCTCTTTGATGGTGTCGATTGCAGCTAGTGCTGGGATAACTGCGCTTTCGCCACTAGCGACGGCATCTCGGATTCGAATTGCAAGTTCGGTTGTCGCCAATGCTCGTGCTGCGTCATGGACTAAAACTATTTTTACATCTTTGGAAATTGCAGCGAGCGCCAAATTTACCGAATCACTACGCAATATTCCGCCAGTTATAACGGTTGCACTCTCGCCAACTAATGCGCGATATTGATCTTCAAATCCGGGTGGCGCAGTAATGATGATTTCATCTACTGCGGGAGAGATCGCCGTAAACGCACGCTCCAATAACGTTATGCCATGAAGTTGGACTAACGCTTTTGGTAATTGAGCACCAAGTCGGTGACCCATACCAGCAGCCGCAATGATCGCAGCAGATTTATTTGAGGATTGGCTCATCAAGAACCAATTAAGAAGCTAGTACCTCGTTGAGGATGGACTCGGCATTTGCTTCGTCAGTGTGCTCAGCGAGTGCGAGTTCTGAAACTAAAATGGATTTGGCTTTAGCGAGCATTCGCTTTTCGCCTGCGGAGAGACCGCGGTCAAGGTCACGGCGATAAAGATCGCGGACAACTTCAGCAACTTTAATGACATCGCCAGAAGCGAGTTTTTCCAAGTTTGCTTTATATCTACGAGACCAGTTTGTTGGTTCCTCGGTATATGGCTGACGCAATACGCCAAAGACGCGATCTAAACCAGCTGAGTCCACTACGTCACGAACGCCTACTAAATCAACATTTTCGGCTGGTACGCGAACAGTTAGGTCACCTTGTGCGACTTTGAGGACAAGATAGATCTTTTCTTCGCCTTTGATGGTCCGGGTCTCGATTGCTTCGATGAGAGCCGCTCCGTGATGGGGATAAACAACGGTTTCGCCAACCTTGAATGACATTTATTGCCTTTCGATAGAGGGCAATTCTACCAGCAGGTAAGCGGAGGGTGAAATCCCCTAAAGCCAGCCAATATCACTCATTTTTTGAGGTTTTTGATAAAAGCGCTAAATACTTTCGCATAAGATTCCCTCATGAAAAAACCTAATCTCCTTATTGCGCTCGCTAGCGCTGCAATTGCATCACTATTTCTAACTAGCTGTGGCGCCGGATTTGATGCACCGACTCGTCACATCAAGCAAGTTACTGATGGCGTTGAAGCTGATTTAGGTTTAGTAAAAGTTCGTAACGTTGTAATCGTTGCGCAACCAGATGGTTCTGGAGTTTTAGTTGGAACATTTGTAAATAATGGTGAAGATGCTGAAATTGTAAAAAGTATTTCAATCAATGGAACTTTGGCAACGATTTCAGGTTCAATTATAGTTTCGAAAAATAGTCCAGTAATTTTTGCTGGCGATAGTTCGAATGCGAGTGCTGTCGTAACTTTATTGAATTCAAAAATTGGAAAAAGAGTTCCTATATCAATAACATTTTCTAGCGTTGGAACCGTTAACTTCACTGCACTGGTCCGAGAAAAAGCTGGTGAGTTCAAAGATGTAGTTTTAAAAACTCCGGTACTTTGCGAAGATCCTAAAGCTCCAACTTGTACCCCAGCCCCCTAACGGTCTGAATAAAGATTGGGTTAGCTGGATCTACTTCAATCTTGGCGCGCAAACGTTTAATGTGCACATCTAAAGTTTTAGTGTCTCCTACATAATCGCTTCCCCAAACGCGATCAATTAATTGCACACGCGTTAGCACTCGTCCAGAATTTCGCATTAGGAATTCAAGTAATTCAAACTCTTTTAACGGGAGTGAGATGTTTACGCTATTAACTGTAACTTGGTGACGATCGGTATCCATTCGTACCGGGCCAACCGTCATAATTCCGATATCGCCGATCGCGCTCTCGCCTGAATTTCTCCGCAGTACTGCTCGAATTCGCGCCACTAATTCGCGCGTCGAATAAGGCTTAGTTACATAATCATCAGCGCCAAGTTCAAGCCCAACCACTTTATCTACCTCGGAATCTTTAGCGGTTAACATAATTATTGGCACTTTAGATTTAGCTCTAATTTGGCGACAGACTTCAGTTCCAGAGATCTCGGGAATCATTAAATCGAGCAGTACAAGGTCGATGCCACCTTGATCGAACTTTGTGATGGCTTCGCTGCCATTTGCCGCGGAAACAATTGAGAAGCCCTCTTTACTCAAGAGAAACTCCAGAGCTTCGGAAAAAGAAGACTCATCTTCAACGATCAATATTCGGACCATGCGCTCCTCATTCTAGTTTTCGACTTCTTCAATATTTTCATCTGGTGTGATCGGTAACCGCAAAGCGAAAGTGCTACCAACGTTCATTTTGCTCCATACCTTCACATCACCACCGTGATTTAGTGCAACGTGCTTAACGATTGAAAGTCCAAGTCCAGTGCCGCCAGTTTCGCGAGATCTTGCTGGATCAATCCGGTAAAACCTTTCAAAAATTCTTTCAAGTTCAGATTCGCTGATACCAATTCCTTGATCCGCAACCGAAATTTCCACAAGTCCTTCAATGATTGAAGCACTGACTGAAACTTTCGTATTCTCTGGACTGTAATTAATTGCGTTCTCAATCAGATTTTGAAATGCCATTATTAATTGATCGCGATCACCTAATATTGTTGTATTGGAAATCTCGCCAAGGACTATTTCAATATTACGTCCTTCTGCACTTGTTTGACATTGATTTACAGCTTCTCGAATTATGTCTTCCACATCTACTGCATATGCCGAAATCAGCGGATCGCTGCCTTGCAATCTAGATAAATTAATAATTTCTTGAACTAAATCAGTTAAACGTCGTGACTCCTTCTGCATTTTCGATGCGAACTTAACCACTGCTTCTGGATCATTCTTTGCGCCTAATACTGCTTCGCTCAATAACGAAAGTGCGCCGATTGGAGTCTTAAGTTCGTGTGAAATGTTTGCCACGAAATCGCGTCGAATGGCATCAACTTTTTGATATTCGCTCTCATCAGAAATTAGAACCAGAATCATGCCGGATTCATTTAATGGTGCAACAGTTACGGTTAACTCTCGCTTACCCTCGCCAATCGGACCTCTAGGTAATTCAATTGCGCCGCGATGTAATTGACTAGTTCTACGTACTACTCGCACTAGTGCTAATAACTCTTCGCTAACCACTCGGTTTTCCCGAACTACGCCAAAGTTTGAAACTCCTGCAGATTGAAATATTGGAACTTCACCTGGAAGTAAAATTAATGAATCACTTTGAAGTGCTAATAAGGTCGTAATCAATATTTCCGGAAGTAATTCGGGTGCGTCGTTAAATTCAGCCTCACCCTTGCTCCTCAAGAACTTCACGGGGCTATCGTACGGAGATAGTGAGTGATTTTTACACCTTTATATAGCGTTACCAATTGTTCACCCGTTGGCAAACACACGTTCACTTGGTTACTCGCCAGAGTCGTAATTCACCGTTACGGTTTGCCAATGGCCTGGTTAAGAACTGCATTCCAAGACGAGCTAGATGGCGTAACTCAAACCCTAGTAGACCTATCGGCGCTAGTCACTGATGCGATTGATAAAGCAACTCATGCGCTACTTACCGCGGATTTGGCGGAGGCGGAAACCATCATTAAATCGGATGATCAGATTGATGAAATTCAACATGACCTCGATGCACGCATCATCGACATTATTGCGCGTCAACAACCAGTAGCTTCAGATTTGAGAGCCTTAGTTACCGCGCTACGTATGAGTGCGGATTTAGAACGTATGGGAGATATGGCGCACCACGTTGCAAAAATTACGCGACTCCGTCACCCACAAGGTGCGGTTCCTTCCGAACTATTGCTGACTATCGAAGAGATGGGCAAAGTTGCTAAATTAATTTCTCAAAAAACTGGTGAAGTTATCTCCTCTAAAGATATTGAAAAAGCAGTTGAGCTCGAAACAGATGATGATCAGATGGATAAATTACATCGCCAATTATTTGTGGCACTTTTAGATGATAATTGGTCACATGGAATTGAAACTGCAATTGATATTACTTTGATTGGTCGATATTACGAACGATATGCAGACCACGCAGTTTCAGTAGCGCGCCGAGTATATTTCCAAGTAACTGGAAAGTATTCAAACGCAAATTAATTTATTTTTTACCTTGATTTGCTACTTTTGAAATCTCATTTAAGGCAGCTTCTGGATCTAAATATTCGCCACCTTTTTTAATTGGCATAAAATTTTCGTTCAATTCATAGTGCAATGGAATGCCGGTAGGAATATTTAGCTCCGAAATGTCGCCATCTGAAATTCCATCAAGGTGTTTTACCAAGGCTCGAAGTGAATTCCCATGTGCGGTAACTAGAACTCGCTTTCCACTTTTTAAATCTGGAATTATCGACTCATTCCAATAAGGCATCATGCGCACGACAACATCCTTCAGACATTCAGTCTTTGGTAGCGCAGCGCCTAAGCCCGCATATTTAGCGTCATTTGCTTGGCTATATTGATTGTCGTCGGCTATAGGCGGTGGTGGTACATCAAATGATCGGCGCCATAATTTAAATTGAGCCTCGCCATATTCGGCCAAAGTTGCAGCTTTATCCTTCCCTTGCAAATCACCGTAATGCCGTTCATTTAAGCGCCAAGAACGCCGAACCGGAATCAAGGCACGATCGCACGCTTCTAACGCAATTTGTGAAGTATCGATGGCGCGGCGTAATACCGATGTGTGCAAAATATCCGGAAGTAAATTTCTGGACTTCAAAAGTTCGCCGCCACGCTTTGCTTCCGCTTTTCCTTTATCAGAGAGCTCAACATCCACCCATCCAGTAAATAAATTCTTTGCATTCCATTCGCTTTCGCCATGGCGGAGCAGAATTAGCGAGTAAGTCATAGCGCTATCTTATTCATTTTGTACTTCTTAAACCAAATGTGTGAAGGCTTCTAAGTTCGCTAACGATTCGCCACGCGAAACACGCCAAGCCCACTCACGTCTAATCGCGTTAGCAAAGCCCAATTCAAGCAATGGATTAAAAGAAGAATCGGAATATTGAAGAACTGCTCCCAGAATTCGATCTAGCTCCTGTTCTGAAACTGCTGTTAAAGGTAACCGTCCAACTAAATAAATATCGCCTAATTCATTAATTGCAAACGCAACGGCATACATAGTTGCATTCTTAGTTAATAAATATTGGTGTACCGCCGCAGTATTTTCGTCAGGTTTGCGAATTACAAAAGCGTTGATGCTTAATGAATGATCGCCAACTACAAGCGCGCAATGGGTTTGTTGTTTGGCTTCGCCAGGCAAAGTAATTAAGAAAGTTGTTTCATTACCGCGTTCTGCATCGATATCGTGCGATTGGATAAACTCTTCAATTGTGGCAATTGCTAAAGATTGTGCCGACATATTTAAGCGAGCCGCACTTGCGAACTTTGAGATTCGCTAGAAAGCACACGGTCATATACATCGAGCATGCCGCGCGCGGTTGCATCCCAACCAAAGTGCGATGCATGTTCGACCGCTCCTATTGAGAGCAATAACCGCTTCTGCGGCTCGGAAAGTAGGCGTGAAATAACGGCCGACCAAGCTTTTGGATCATGGCCATCAACTAAGGAGCCAGAGATACCGTCAGAGATAGCAGTTCTTAAACCACCAACTGCAGTTGCGATAACAGGTGTTCCGCAAGCTTGGGCTTCTAGGGCAACTAATCCAAATGATTCACTATATGAAGGTACGCAAACTAAATCCGCAGCACGATACCAATCTGGCAAATCCGAGCTAACTACCGGAGGTAGAAAATGCACAATATCTGCGATTCCAAGAAACTTTGCTAAATTCTTTAACTTTTCTGGTTCAGAACTGCCATTTCCGGAAGCGCCACCAATAATCATCACCGCTAACTTTGCCCGAAGATTAGGAGAGTGCAGCACCATTTCGGCGGCTGCGCGCACTAAAACATCGGGACCCTTATGCGATTGAATCCGCCCCACAAAAGTTAGAACTAACGCATCAGGTGCAATCTTTAACTTTTCGCGAGATGCTTTCTTACCAACTCCAATTTTAAATCTTCCCAAATCAACTCCAGGTGTAACCACAAAAACATTATCTGGACAGGCATCGTAAAGTGAAACCAAACTTGCTGCTTCAGCATCAGTATTTGCAATCAGAGCTTTTGCCGCATGGACAACTTGTTCTTCGCCGATAGCTCGAGTAGTTGGCTCCGGAGTTTCACCATCGGCTAACGCTAAATTCTTAACTTTAGCCATCGTGTGCATTGTATGAACTAACGGTATTCCTAAACGTTCTGAAGCCATCCAGCCAAGTTGTCCTGAGATCCAATAATGTGAATGAATTAAATCGTAATAACCACGCGGTAAATTCGCTTCTACATGCATAAAAGAAGAAGTAAGCGCACATAGTTGGGATGGCAATTCGTCTTTAGAGATACCTTCGTAAGGACCAGCTTCAATATGTCGAACATTCACCCCAGGAACAATCTCAACTTTTTCAGGCAAACCAGATTTCGTTGACCGAGTAAAGATGTCTACCTCTACTCCAGAAGCTGCCATTTTCTTGGCGCTCTCCACAACATAAACATTCATGCCGCCAGCATCACCAGTACCCGCTTGATCAAGCGGGGAGGTATGCAACATTAAAGTTGCGATTCGATTTGCTAATTTTTTAGCCATGATGCAAAAGTGTACTAGCGCGAATTTCTCCCACAACCTGGCCGCCGCCGTATATAAATTCAGGCTCAAATTCCACCTGGATACCCATTCTCGCTAAGCCAGCTGCCATCAATTGTGCTGCACCTCGGAATGAGCCATCACTAATTTTCCAAACCAGAGTTTGGCCATCTTGCAATGAAAGAACTATTACGCCTTCTGCGCCATCTTTACAGAATAACCCCGGAACTTTTTGCATTGCCAAAGTTGGTAATCGTCCTTCACCGGAAATCATGATTGGAAAATTCCGACATGCGTTTACTACTTCTTGATGTACTGGATCCTTTGAAACTGTAAGTGCGTGAATGGCTTTTGCTAAACCAGTTAAGGAGATTGCAAATAGCGGAGCGCCGCAACCATCTACCG
>CAIRHO010000035.1 GCA_903878415.1 uncultured Actinomycetes bacterium | reverse complement strand
TGGCCGTGTAATTGCAATATTTCAACCGCATCGATTTAGTCGCACTGCGCATTTTCTCGCTGAATTTGCGAAAGAGTTAGCCATCGCCGATAAAGTATTTTTATTGGAAGTTTATGCTGCGAGCGAAAACCCAATCCAGGGAGTTACATCTTTAAGTATCGCTCAAAAAATGGAACCTACAAAAGTTACTTACGAACCATCAATGCCCGCTGTTATCGAGATGGTAGTTGAGATGGCCAAACCTAACGATTTGATAATTACGTTAGGTGCCGGAGATGTGAACTCACTCGGACCTTTGATATTGGAAGCAATCGAACTACGCGAGGAGAGCGAGTAATTGTCTAAGCTTAAACGCAGAGCTATTTCAATGCTAGCTCTGTTGCTAATCGCCGCCGCAGCTTTTCTATTTGGATGGTCGGACGTCTTCACCGTGAATTCAATATCAATTACAGGAGTCAATGCATCCGAGGAAAAATTGGTTGCAAGCAGAATTCAGAATCGTCCCGAAGTAGCAAAAATTGGGATTCCGCTCGCAAGAGTAGATAAGCGCGTCGTATCAACTCGAATTTCAGAATTACAATGGATTAGGTCGGTCAAAGTAAATCGGAATTGGATAACAAAAGAGATTCAAATTGGCGTTACCAGACGAGTTCCTATCGCAGTGATTATGAATTCTGGCGGTAGAACTTTCTTAGATAGCGAACTGCAAATATTTTCAGTGCCAATGGGTGGTGAATTGACTTCGGAGATGTCTAACCTTCCGATGTTAACTTTGAAAAATAGCACTCCGGAATCCTTATCTGCTTTTGATCAGCTACGCAGCAAAATTGCCGAAATCAAGCCAAGCGAAATCAACGCTAAAAAACTTGAAGTACGGAGTTATCTGGTTGGTAATCCAGCGAATTCAGTAACTCTTTTGGCTATCGATGAACGAACTATTAAAGTTACTTGGGGCAATAGCGAAGATTTAGCCCTAAAAATCAAAGTATTTCGCGAGTTATTGCTACTTCCAGAGAACGTCAAGATTGTTCGAATGGATTTAACTGCACCGCTTTCGCCAATAGTTAAATAGTTTTAAAATAATTTATAAAATTAATGTCATCGTGTCGGTCATTGATTGCTAAGCGTCACACCCTTACTTTTGCGCATCAGATAGAGAAACTCTGAGCCTCGACTTGAGGATTAGAGTTAAGGGAGAGGCGCATCGTGGCATCACCACAGAATTATTTAGCAGTTATCAAAGTTGTTGGAATTGGCGGCGGCGGCGGTAACGCAATTAATCGAATGATTGACGCTGGCCTTAAAGGCGTTGAGTTCATTGCGATTAATACAGATGCGCAAGATTTATTAATGAGTGATGCAGATGTGAAATTAGATATTGGTAAAAAATTAACAAAAGGTTTAGGTGCAGGAGCATCACCAGAATTAGGAAGCCAAGCAGCTTTAGATCATGTTGAAGATATTGAAGAAGTTTTGCGCGGCGCCGATATGGTTTTCATTACTGCTGGCGAAGGTGGCGGTACTGGAACTGGTGGCGCACCGATCGTTGCAAAGATTGCAAAAGATTTAGGAGCGCTAACAGTTGGCGTTGTTACTCGACCATTTTCATTTGAAGGAAAACGCCGGTCATCGCAAGCAGATGAAGGAATTGAAAAGTTGCGTAGTGAAGTAGATACGCTAATTGTAATTCCAAATGATCGCTTGTTATCCATTTCTGACCGATCTATCAGTGCAATCGAAGCATTTAAAACAGCGGATCAAGTTCTGCTATCTGGTGTACAAGGCATTACTGATTTGATTACAACTCCTGGTTTAATCAATTTAGAT
>CAIRHO010000034.1 GCA_903878415.1 uncultured Actinomycetes bacterium | reverse complement strand
TTTCCAAAACCTGAACTTTTCCACCGCCATTTTGATGTGAACGTGCGATAGCAAAAATATCTTTACGGTCGATCGCGCTATGAATCAGGATTGAATTTGAATTTAGCAGGCCAGATATAGCTAAGTGGAAGCCGAGGTTTAAATCCGAAACTATTTCCATCTCGGATGTAGAAATTTTTAGTGATTTAGCTAAGTTCTCTTTTGCGCCATTAATCAGGATTGCCGAATCTGCAGATTGGGTATGAATCTTGGTTGGGTCTGACCAGCCACGCTCGAATAGGTCGACTAATAGCCCCGAGGCCATTGGATGGATGGGGCTGTCACTCTGAAAATCTCCTGTGATACGAACCACCCTTGGAACGGTACTAGGTCAGCGCGAACTCTGCGAAATGGGCGGATATCCTTTACCAATGTCCCGCTTAACGAGGTTTGCAACTACGGGAGTTGTTGCTGCAACAAGCGCAACTTTGATTACCGGTTGTTCCAGCAAAGAAACTTTCGGTTTCGGATTCGATCCAGGCCTATCGAGCGTAAACGATATAACGCTGCCACTTTGGCAAGGCGCCTGGATTGCTGCACTTGTCGTCGGAGCTTTTACCGCAGGACTTATTTTTTGGGCGATGATATTTCACCGTAAGAAAGATGAAAATTTTCCAAAACAGACTCGTTACAACATTCCAACTGAAATTGCTTACACAATAATTCCATTTTTGATTGTTGCAGTTCTATTTGGCTATACCGCAGTTGCCGAAACAAATATCACCAAAATTTCGCCTGCCACCTCTACGGCTGTCCACGATATAAATGTGAATGCAATTCAATGGTCGTGGCAGTTTAATTACAAAGAGGCTGGCCCAGGTACAACTATTACTGGCACTCCTGCCAACCCGCCTGTGCTTTACATGCCACTTGGCGAACGGGTTCGTTTCTCATTAACTTCTAGCGATGTCGACCATGGTTTCTGGATTCCAGCATTCATGATTCAAATGATGAACTTACCCGGTGTAGAAAATCATCTTGAATTTTCGGCAAATAAATTGGGAACATTCCCTGGTCGTTGCAACATGCTTTGTGGGCGGAACCATTCACAGATGTTGTTCACTGTAAAAGTAGTTACGCCATCAGAGTACGCAACTTATATTGCTAATTTGAAAGTAGGACAAAAATGACCACTTACGCAACCAAACCTATGGCGGCCTCGTCAGGATCAACAAGAATTCCAAGCACAAGCAAAGGTAAGTTACTAGTTAAGTGGATGACTTCTACTGATCATAAAACAATCGGTTATTTATATTTGATTACGGCTTTTACCTGGTTTTTGATTGCCGGCGTGCTTGCTTTAATTTTACGGAGCGAGCTAGCTAGGCCTGGACTGCAATTTGTAAGTTCTGAGCAATACAATCAAGTATTTACGATGCATGGCACCATCATGTTGTTGATGTTTGCAACGCCACTGTTCGTTGGCTTCACAAATGTGATTATGCCGTTGCAAATTGGCGCAGCAGATGTTGCCTTCCCAAGGCTAAATATGCTCTCTTATTGGTTATATTTATTTGGCGGCCTAATGGCATTTGGCGGATTTTTATCACCAGGTGGCGCGGCATCATTTGGTTGGACTGCCTATGCGCCACTATCTAATTCACAGTACTCACCAGGAATTGGTGCTGACTTATGGGTTATTGGATTGGCAATTGGTGGTCTTGGCACAATCATGGGCGGCGTTAACTTTGTAACGACAATTTTTACGATGAGAGCTCCTGGAATGACAATGTTCCGGATGTCCATCTTTACTTGGAACGCGCTGCTCACATCAATCCTAGTTTTAATCGCATTCCCTCCCTTAGCTGCCGCTTTGTTAGGACTTGAGTCGGACCGAATATTTGGGTCGCATATATTTGATCCCGCTAATGGCGGAGCGATGCTTTGGCAACATCTATTTTGGTTTTTTGGCCATCCCGAGGTTTATATCTTGGCCCTTCCATTTTTTGGAATTGCAACTGAAATCTTGCCAGTATTTAGTCGTAAACCAATTTTTGGTTATAAAGGTTTAATTGCAGCAACAATCGGAATTGCAGCGCTTTCAGTTGCAGTTTGGGCACATCACATGTTTGCCTCTGGGCAAGTTCTATTGCCGTTCTTCTCCTTTATGACATTTTTAATTGGAGTTCCTACTGGAGTTAAATTCTTTAACTGGATTGGAACTATTTGGCGAGGTTCAATCACATTTGATACCCCAATGCTCTGGGTAATGGGCTTTTTAATTACATTCTTATTCGGTGGTTTGACCGGAATTATTTTGGCTAGCCCACCGTTGGATTTCAGTGTTTCAGCTTCATATTTCGTGGTTGCACATTTTCACTATGTTTTGTTTGGAACTGTAGTTTTCGCAATGTTCGGCGGCTTTTATTTCTGGTGGCCAAAAATGACCGGACATATGTTGAACGAACGATTAGGAAAGATTCATTTCTGGACGCTATTTTTTGGCTTCCACACAACATTCCTAATTCAACATTGGTTAGGCATAAAAGGTTTCCCACGTCGTTATGCGGACTATCTCGCAACTGACGGGTTCACCGGGATGAATATGATTTCTACAGCCGGATCCTTCTTATTAGCTTTATCGATGATTCCATTTGCAATTAATGTTTGGATTTCCAGAAAGAGTCCAAAAGTATTAGTTGATGATCCATGGGGTTATGGCGCTTCACTTGAATGGGCTACTTCTTGTCCGCCACCACGACACAACTTCACGTCGATGCCTCGCATTCGAAGTGAACGACCTGCTTTCGATCTACATCACCCACATATGGCCCATACTGACGGCGGCCACTGATGCGCGTCGCTTGGAAATTATTTGCAGTATTAACTCTTTTTTACGCAGTGCTTGATGCGGTTTATTTCTTTGTAGGTGGCGAAGAGTTAGGCGTAATAGCAATTGGTTTGAGCGCGCTATTAGCGCTGCTCATTGGTTATTACTTATGGTTTATTGACCGACGATCTGGCGGAGTTCTTCCAGAGGATAATGATCTAGGCGAAATTTCAGACTCTGCTGGCGAACTTGGTTTCTACAGCCCACATTCTTGGTGGCCACTACCGCTTGGACTATCGATCTGCACGGCTGGTTTAGGTTTAATAATTGGTTGGTGGCTCACAATTATTGGTGTTGGCGCCCTATTAATCAGCGTTATTGGATTTTCGTTAGAGTATGAAAAGCCAAGCATTAGCACTCATTAATTAAAATATTGCAGAAGAAATAACTACTTACTTAATTCTGCCAGGCGGGCCTTTACGATAGCTTGTAATAGTTTTTCATCTACTTTCCAATCGTTTGGCACACCAATCGTCTTCTTTTTAACATCTAAATTCTTCATTTTGGGCGTAAATTTCTCAATTACCTCCTTGCTCCAAGGCGCAAAAAGAATATGGTTCTTAGCGGCCGAAACCCCGATTATGTACTTTCCATTGAATTGCAACATCGGTTGATTCCAAGCAATCACAAGCTCTAATTCTGGGTACTTACTTCTAATCGTTTTGAAAATCGCCCGCACAGTTTTTGCTTGCTTTGGTTCCAGCGTTTTAAAATATTCGGTTGGGGTATTGAATCTTTTAGAAGATGTTGATCCGCGCGAGAACATAACGAGTGCATTTGCATGCGCTTGCGAAAAACCATAATTTTCTCGTAAGTGAGTTATCTGCTCCGGGTATTTTTTCCCAGCCAATTTAGCCATAATCTTGAACCAATAAGCCATCGATTCGCCATAACGTTTTTCGATAGCAGGAAAATGCGATTCTCGACTCGAATCCTTAGCGGGCATATCCAAAGGCTACTACTCTGATGCAGTGCTAGCGCATATTCCTGCATTCCTGCTCACAACTTTGTTACTAGCAATCGTTCCTGGCCAAGGGGTAGCCATGGTTCTTCGGCAGTCAATTTTGGGAGGAAAGAGACCAGCGCTCTTATCAGTTCTCGGAAGTAGTACCGGACTTTTTATTTGGGGCTCATTAAGTTCATTAGGTTTATCTACGATTATCGCAAAGTTTGATATTGCATTTTTCATATTAAAATGGGGAGGAGTCGCGTTCTTATTTTTCCTGTCGATACAAACTTTATTGACTTTGAAGAATGATTTTGGGAAATTTGATTTAGAAATAGCTGGCGAAACTAAAGCGTGGTCAGCTTTTCGACTTGGCTTGTTAACGCAACTAACTAATGTGAAGGCAGCAGTATTCGCGCTCTCTTTCATCCCACAATTTGTTCCGAGCGATTTCTCGCTGGGTTTGGGGATTTTTATACTCGGATCTATTTGGCCATTGGTTTCAACATCTTGGTACATACTTCTTATTTGGACTATCGATCGATCCGCAGTGTGGATTCAAAGAGCTAAAGTGCGAAGAGCGCTAACTGGAGTATCAGCTCTGGGAATTGCGGCACTTGCTCTGGGGTTGGCTTTCTCGAATAATTGATGTACTTGTAATACTCTGCCTATATTAATTTCAACGAAGGGTAGGTAAGAATGCCGCTATCAAAGGAATTCGCCGAGCATCTAGCGCTTCGTGAAAAAATGGCGATGCCAGCTCCATGGGAGATGACAATGGCGGAATATAGATTTCGCACTCTTCCCAATCCTGATTTCATTGGCAAACCAGAACCGATATTTAGTGTTGAACATAAGGTTATTTCTGGGCCGAATGGATATTTACCAATAAGGATTTATCGACCAAGTGATGAACCAAATCTTCCGATCATGCTTTATTTACATGGTGGCGGTTGGGTGATTGGCAATATGGATGGCTTCGAACCAACGGTTCGTTCGCTATCTAATAAAGGAAACTTTGTTGTGGTACAGGTCCAGTATCAAAAGGCGCCAGAACATCCTTTTCCAACGCCATTCAATGATTGTTATACATCGCTTGAGTGGATCGTCAAAAATGCAGACTTATTAAAAATTGATGCCACAAAGATTGGTGTTGGTGGGGATAGCGCTGGTGGAAATCTAGCCGCTGCAGTAGCAATTAAAGCTCGCGATACCGGATTAGTAAATCTTGCATTTCAAATGCTGGTATATCCATGCACCGGCCATGATGGTTCCTTGCCGAGTGCGATTAATAATGGCGAAGGTTTTGGATTAACTTCAAAAGTAATGCGTTGGTTTGAATCACAATATGCTCAAAATGATGCAGCTCTAAATAATCCTTACGCTTTTCCAGCTACTTCCAAAAACCTCGCAAACCTCGCGCCAGCGCTGGTGGTTACGGCTGAATACGATCCATTGGCCGATGACGGGCGACTTTATGCCGAAGCGCTAGAAAGAGCTGGAGTTAAAGTAATCTTCAAAGAGTATCTCGGCGCAATTCATGGGTTTAACGCCTTAGCGGGAGTTTCCCCGAAAGTTGCAACAGAGGTACAACAATTTTTAGCTGATGGAATCAATACTTATTTAAATGGAACCAATCAATAAAATGTCTTTTATATAAAGTTCAGGTAATCTAACTTAATGGACGTAGTTACGGATCGACTCTTTCGACATTTAACTTGGGCTAATTCATATGTTTTTGATGCCATCGCTAACCAACCGGATGAATATCTGAAATTAACAGCTCCGAATGACTCATGGACAGTGGCGGAAATTTTAGAACATCTAACTGCATCCCGATACGCAGATCTATTGGATCAGGCGGGGGATATCCCAACCCAAATTCCCAACAATAAAAGTGAAGTTCTTGCGCTAAAACAACTTTCAGCTACATTTGATGCTCGGCTCCGTGAATCTGCAAAACATCCAATCGGTTTTGTTGAGTTTCAACGAGATGACCGGACAATTCGCCGCAATCGTGAAACGATTCTGACGCAAGCAATTCATCATGCAACTGAACACCGCGCACAGATTGCTGGGATTTTTGCCAACCATAATTTAAAGATAATAGATCTGGATGAAATTGATTTATGGGGGTTTGCCAACTACGAAGGACTTGGCGATTAAAAAATCAAAACATTCGATTGGTCTAACGTAGGTCAATGAACGCCATCTTCTTCTCGCAATTCAAGGGAACACTATCGGTCATCGATATTCCGATCCCGGCTCCAACTAATGACGGCGTTGTAATCAAAGTTGAAGCAACGGGCTTATGCCGTAGCGATTGGCATGCTTGGATGGGCCACGATTCCGACATTGTTCTGCCACACGTTCCAGGCCACGAGTTTGCGGGCGTCATTTCCGCCATTGGCAGTTCAGTCTCTAAACATTCAATAGGCGATCGCGTGACTGTTCCCTTCGTCTCTGGCTGCGGAAAGTGCGCATACTGCCTGCGCGGAGATGCACAAGTTTGCCCAACGCAAACCCAACCTGGCTTTACCGGTTTCGGTTCATTCGCCGAATACGTTGCAATTAATAACGCCGACTTTAATTTAGTAAAAATTCCCGAAGCGCTCTCCTTCGCTACCGCGGCCGCATTAGGTTGTCGCTTTGCCACTGCTTATCGAGGTCTAATCAAGCGGGCGCATGTAAAAGCGAATGAGAAAGTTGTTATCTACGGATGCGGCGGTGTTGGTCTTAGCGCAATCATGATTGCAAAGGCGAAAGGTGCAACCGTCTATGCCGTAGATATTAACGATGCTGCCTTAAAAATTGCCGAATCTCTCGGTGCCGAAACAATTAACTCAAGCAAAATGGATCCCATTGCTTATCTTCAAAACCTTGGTGGCGCTGATGTTTCAGTAGATGCACTTGGCAGCAAAGCAACCGCCGGCGCATCCGTCCTCTCGCTGGCACGCCGCGGCAGACATCTGCAATTAGGACTATTAATTACTCCCGACGGTTTATCTGAAATTCCGATGGCCCGCGTTATTGCTTGGGAGATTGACCTGCTTGGATCTCACGGAATGTCCGCTCGTGATTATCCAGAAATGTTGGCGCTAGTTGCCACTGGTGTGCTAAATCCTGCGGTGCTAGTCAAGCGAGAAGTTGGTTTAGCGGAAGGCGCTAAAGCCCTCGCCGAACTCGATAGTAATTCACTTGGCGGAATAACGATTATCAAACCTAATAATTATTCGATTAAATGAAAAAAGCGCTTCAGATAATTTTGGGAGTGGCACTTGCTTACGCTGGCATTTCGCACCTGACTACAAGTCGCCAAGAGTTTCAGGCGCAGGTGCCTACCTTATTAAAGGATTACGCAGATTTTGTAGTACTTGCATCCGGGGTAATTGAGATTTTATTGGGGTTCACATTAGTTTTTCTGTGGCGATATCGGATTATCGTGGGATGGATTGTGGCCGGATTCTTCATAGCGGTTTTTCCTGGAAATATTTC
Organism: uncultured Actinomycetes bacterium; assembly: GCA_903878415.1. Taxonomy (GTDB): domain Bacteria; phylum Actinomycetota; class Actinomycetes; order Nanopelagicales; family Nanopelagicaceae; genus UBA7398. The sequence continues at coordinate 35,286 of CAIRHO010000034.1, read as the reverse complement.
GCAGTATTTAAATCACGTTGATGCATTTGGGTTAGATAGCGATAAGGCTAGAGCTATCAGATTGCTCTTTCAGCCATTGTTAGTGGTTTGGGCTTTATGGTCAACCGGCGCGTGGCGCAGTTCCCGAAGGGGAAGTAGAGAGAGAACCTAATAAATAATTTCTCTATTATTTTTCAAGAATTGGGTCTACCCTCCTAAATGGTCTCGAAGATTTTGGGATCTAACATCTTGCGGAGGTCAGAGAACATGTCCGATGACAAAACTGAAATTACCCGACTCATCAATCTATATATCGATGGAGCTGGGAAAGGCGACGCTAGCAAATTAAATGAAGCCTTTCATTCAAGTGCACGTTGGTTTGGCACTATGGGTGGAACGGATTATGACTTAGATAAAAACGGTTTTGTGGCTTTGATGGTTGGTTCTCCAGGAGATGCCGGTCAGCTCACTGCAAAGATTACTGAAATTCAAATTGATAAGACTGTTGCGGTTGTTACCGTAAAAGAAGAGGGTTTTTGGGGAACTCTTTCATTTACTGACTACTTCACTCTTTCAATTCTTGAAGGTCGTTGGCAGATTACTTGCAAAGTTTTCGCCCATACAGGCGGAGAACACGCATAACAAAGAATATGTGGATGTATTTCATCTAACAAAACCAAAAACATAAATAACAAGGAGAGAAAATGCCACAAGTATGGGAAGTATGGAAAGCAGATGCTTACGAAAAAACTACAGATACAGATGCCCGTGCTCGAGTCAAGGAGTTCGTTAAAGATTTAAGAGTGGCGACAGGCGCTAATGTAAAAGTTATGTCTGGCTGGTACGGAGAAGACAATTCATTCATTTTGTTGGTACAACACGCAAGTCATGAGGCCTTTGGTGTATCAGCCGCAAAAATATTTGCCGATAAAAATTGGGAATCTCAGAATGCAGAACGCCAGAAAAATCCAAAAATAATGTGGAAAAGTGGCGGCATCTGGGTTGAAGAAGATAACTAATTAAGTAACGATTAAGAAGTAAAAAGGACTGAAGTTAAGAACTTCAGTCCTTTTTCTTTGAAATCGTCGACAATTGTGTGCCAGTTCCGAGAAATCCGTATTCTTTACCCATGAAGCGATTTCCCTTTATACGTACTGGTTTAATTTTTGCCATGTCACCAATCCTTCTAGCGTTCGTCACCTCACTCTTTCAAGGAGGCTCTATGTGGGATGAAGGCAGCGGTACTGGGGGATGCATCTGGTTTATGTTCTTGACTCTACCGGTGGGATTTTTCCTAGTTGTCGTTGGTTTAGTTATGTTTGTGGTGCGTAGGTTACGTTGATTAAGAGTTATCAGATTGCTGTTTCAGCCATGCTAGGTGGAATTAATAACGCGCTATTCCTTCAGGGATTAGGTGGGGATTTCGCCAAATATATCTAGAACTGATTCAGTGGTGCCCGTCGCCCAGTTCTAACAAATCTTTTGCAGAAGGTTTCTCAATTTGTTCTTGATGCGCTCTCGATGCGCGTTGTTGTAACTTCGCGCGCAATCCTTTTGGATTACGCACACCGGATTGATTTTCTTGTGCAATTTCTAGCTGCGGGAGTTGCTCATGCTGAGTGAGCGTCCATTTCTTTTCAGGTGATAGTTCTTCATGAACTTCTATGAATTCACCATGTGGCAACATGACTAGGCGGCCGGTTTCTTTACCGTGCAAAACTAATTCGCGATCGGCACGTTGCAATGAAAGACAGATGCGCTTAGTAACGATATATGCAATCGGAGGTAGAACTAATACGCCAATTCGAGAGAACCACATGATTTGGTTAATTGTTAGACCAAAGTGAGTAGCGATGATGTCGTTACCACCGTTAAGTAGAGTAACGATCATGAAAGTTAGTGACATTACGCCAATAGCAGTACGTGTAGGAACGTTACGTGGTCGATCTAATAGATGGTGTTCGCGCTTATCACCCGTCATCCAACTTTCGATAAATGGGTAGAGCGCCATTCCTGTGAAAAGAATTCCTGGAATTATTAAACCTGGAATTAATATGTTCCAGGAAATTGTGTGACCAAAGGCGTGGGTTTCAAGTGGCGGTGCCATACGAACTAATCCATCAAGCCAACCCATGTACCAATCTGGTTGGGAACCCGCGGTGATTTGAGCGGGAGTGTAAGGACCAAAGAGCCAAATCGGGTTTATCGATGCAACTGCGCCAAGGAATGCAGTAAAGCCGAAAACGATAAAGAAGAATCCGCCAGCTTTAGCCATATAGATAGGCATAAGTGGGTATCCAACAACGTTCTTTTCGGTTCGACCTGGTCCAGGGTATTGAGTGTGCTTCTGGTACCAAACCAACATCAAGTGCACCGTGATCAGTGCAAGAAAAATGCCAGGCAGTAAGAGAATATGTACGGTGTAAATGCGTGGAATAAATACCTCGCCCGGGAATGGGCCACCGAAAACAAAGTAGGCGAGATAAGAACCAACTACTGGGATGGCTTGAATTATTGCTTCAGCAATTCGAATGCCGGTACCAGAAAGCAGATCATCTGGGAGCGAATAGCCGAGGAAACCTTCTACGATTCCAAGAGTCAACAAACCAATACCGAGCAGCCAGTTAAATTCTCGTGGTTTTCTAAACGCTCCGGTAAAGAAAACGCGGAGTAAGTGAGTAACGATAGCAACCATAAAGAGCAGCGCTGCCCAGTGATGAATTTGGCGCATTAATAATCCGCCGCGAATATCAAACGAGATGTGCAGAGTTGAGGCGTATGCAGCGGACATCTTTAATCCAGAAAGTGGTCCATAATTACCTTCGTATTCGACTTCTTTCATAGAAGGGTCGAACCAGAAAGTTAAGAATGTTCCAGAAAGTAATAAAATTATAAATGAGTAAAGCGCGACTTCACCGAGCATGAACGACCAATGGTCAGGAAATACTTTAGTTAAATTCTTTTTCATCCATTTTGCAGCACCAGTACGTTCATCTACATAGTTGGCTACCGATCCCGCAGCTCGCTCTTTTGCACTCATGCTGAATCACGCTCCCAGAAACTAGGTCCGACAGGTTCGGTAAATGGTTGTTTTGCTACTAGATAACCATCAGCATCAATCATCAGCGCTAATTGTGGCAGAGGTCGAGCAGATGGGCCAAAGATAACTTTGGCAGCTCGCGTCACATCGAATGTTGATTGATGGCATGGACAGAGTAGATGCTTGGTCTGTTGTTCATATAGCGCAACAGCGCATCCCATATGTGAACAAATCTTTGAGAATGCGATTATGCCTTCATGAGTCCAAGAGAGACGTTCGGCATCAAGTTGAAATTCTTCTGGACGAATGCGAATCAGAAGTACTGCGTCTTTGCCGATATTTTCTAGCTTACGAAGCTCGCCGGGTTGAAGTTCTGGAAGAACTTGGGCCACTGCGCCTACTTCTAAATCGGATGGCTTAATTGGTCGGTTCCCAGGGTCAGTAACTAATCGAGTACCGGCCTTCCAAGAAGTTTTAGTGAAATCATCTTTAGGAAGTGGGCCTAAATCACGTAGTAATAGCAGCGGTGTGAGCCCGACTAAACCAAGAGCGGCACCGAGGGAACGTTTGATGAGGGAGCGACGACCAAGGCCCGCAGCTTCTGCACCAGCTTTAACTGTTTTAACAAAATCTTCGCGATCTGATTCTTCAGATCTGAATTCGTGGCGATGCGCAATAATTTCATTATCTGGCATCAACATTTTAGCCCAATGGACTGCGCCCAAACCAATAAAGAATAGTGAGATTGCCATTCCTAGCCCTAGGAATAGTTGCTTCGCATTTGTACTTCCCATTACTGGGAGGAAAACAAATATATCTCCTGACATAAAGGTGTAAGAGTAAACAAATAAAATTGTTCCGATTGCAGAAATTGAGAAAAGTATTGCTACTTGACGTTCTGCTTTTTTAGCAGCTTTAGGATCGGTATCGGTTCTTCGGTGTACGTGCTCTGGAATTCCTGGATCGCTTAACGGTGCAATTTCTTTTGAATGGTTATCAGTTGTCATTTAATTACCGCGCTTTCGAAGCTAGCCATACCGCAACACCGATTAAGCCACCGATGCCGAGTGTCCAAGAGAGTAAACCTTCAGTTACTGGACCAGTTCTTCCCAAAGATGCGCCACCAAGACTAGGTTCAGCTTCTGCAGATTTTATCCATTTAATAATTGAAAGTTTCTCAGCTGGTGTAATAATCTTGTCTGAAAAGACCGGCATTGATTGTGGACCGGTAATCATCGCTTCGTAAATTTGACCAGGTTCTGCACCCATTACAGATGGTGCATATTTTCCTTGACTAAGTGCTCCACCTTGACCAGCAAAGTTGTGGCACATGGCGCAGTTAGTTCTAAATAGTTCGCCGCCTTGGGCAGTATCACCAGAACGTTCCCAAGCTAAATCTGCACTCTTTATCGAAGCAGGGCCAGGGGCGAGCGAAGCTACATAAGCAGCCAGAGCAGCCGTTTGAGCTTCATCATAAACTGGTGTTTTTCGCGATGCTTGCACGCTCATATCTGCCATCGGCATCCGACCGGTACCAACTTGGAAATCAACAGATGCAGCGCCTACACCGAGCAGCGATGGTGCGATTGATCCACCTTCAGCATTTAAGCCATGGCAAGAGGAACAGCCTCGAGCGAATAATTCTTTTCCTTCAGCGACAAGAGTGGTCTTATCGGAAGCAGGTGTGACAGCCTTAAAAGTTGTTGCACTCGCAACGGAGTAAGTAGTACCAAGAATAAATAGCGCAGCGGCTAATAAAGCCGGACCAAAGAATTTAGATCGGCGGTATCGCGAAATGAAATTCATTACCCGTCTTCCTACTTTATTAAGTAGATCGCAGAGAAGAGCGCGATCCAAACGATGTCGACGAAGTGCCAGTAGTAAGAAACCACAATTGCGGTAGTAGCTTGCTTATGGCCAAACTTCTGGGCTTTGAATACTCGGATTAAAACTACAAGAAAAGCAATTAAGCCACCAGTAACGTGCATTCCATGGAAACCAGTTGTTATGTAAAAAACTGATCCATAAGCTTGCGCGGAAAGTGAGATACCTTCAGAAACTAATTTTGCATATTCGTATACTTGGCCACCGATAAAGAAAGCACCCATTAAGAAAGTTAGTGCAAACCATTCTCGCATGCCCCATTTTTTAAATTGCCATAGTTTTCCGGTACGAGAAGCTTGAAAACGTTCTGCGGCAAATACTCCAAATTGGCAAGTAACCGAAGAAAGCACCAAAACGGTTGTGTTAACAGCGGCGAATGGAATATTTAGCAACCCGGTTGATTCGGCCCAAACTTTTGGACCTTGAACAGATCTAGTAGTGAAATACATTGAGAATAACGCGGCAAAAAACATTAATTCGCTAGATAGCCAAACAATTGTGCCCACCGCAACGATATTGGGACGGTTAACTTTTCTTGGCAATGTATCGATGCTGGAATTGGCGCTAGACATGTGGGCGATTATTCCCGATTTGTTGGGATTTTCCGACTTAAGCGGGTTGGGGGAAGCCCTTTTTCCTCGTATAAGTGGTGAAACGCATCACGCTTAAAACCGGTAGGGGTGGCCAAAAGGAATTGATTTTGCTCGCTAAACTCGAGCCATGACGGCAAACCGCTCTTTGATTATCGCGATTTATTCCGATGATTCATCGGTTAGAAATTCGATTAAGAGCGCCCTTGGAAAACGGGTCTCGGTGGAATTCGCGGAACATAAAATCCTCGAATTCGCTACTGGTAATGCTGTGAAGAGTTTTATCGACGATAAGAAAAGCGCTGATATTTTCATTCTTGATGGTGAAGCTGTCCCTGAAGGTGGATTGGGCCTAGCTCGCCAATTAAAAGATGAGTTATTTAATTGCCCGCCGATCTTGGTAATTACCGGTCGAGCCGAAGATGCTTGGCTGGCTGGGTGGTCTCGGGCAGATGGCGTGGTAACACACCCGATTGATCCGTTTACGATTGCTGCGACTGTAGGGAACTTGCTTAAAACTCAATCAACTCTCCAAGGGTAGTAACGCTAAAAGTTCCCAACCGTTCAAAAAGTCCGTGCAGCACATCTACCGTGGCGCGTGAATCATCTAGCGCTCTGTGGTTTGGTTGAGATTGTGTTCCATAATATGCAGCGAGCGTTCCTAATTTGTTATTTGGCACTTCATCCTTTGTTAAGAGTTTGCGGGCTAGATATGCGGTATCAATAATCGGAAATTGTGGCCATTGATTATGCGTAGATTCTGCAGCAGCAATTAAAAAGCTCATATCAAATGGCGCATTATGTGCAACTAAAACAGATTCCTCTGGCGACCCGCAGAATTCTAAGAACATTGGCATTACTTCATTAATCCAAGGGGAATTAAGCACCATTTCATCTGAGATGCCAGTAATGCCCGTTATAAGTTCCGGTATAGGAGAACCTGGATTTATTAAACTTTGAAATTCAGCAAGAATTTCGCCGCCACAAACTTTTACAGCACCAATCTCAGTTATCGCCGCACCACTTCCGGGGGACCACCCCGTTGTTTCTAAATCAACCACTATGAAGGTTGTCTCCGCGAGCGAACGATCCAATTGCGAAGTCATGTGCGCAATCTAGGGCCTAGATATGACAATTCACATTAGAGTTACGGCATGGCCACAGATAACGCACCAAGCGGTTGGCTCACAGATTATGCGCATGATGGCAAAGGCAAGAATGCAAAAATAGGAATTATTTTTGTACATGGCTTTACTGGCTCGCCAGCTTCGATGCGGCCTTGGGCTCATTATTTTCAAGAGCATGGCTATTCGATTCGAGTTCCGCGAATTCCCGGCCACGGTACGAAATGGCAAGATTTAAATCACGTTAAATGGGGCGAATGGCCGGATCGAGTTCAAAAAGATATTGATGATTTATCAAAAACTTGCGAGAAAATTTTTATCTGTGGTCTATCTATGGGCGGCGGAAATACGCTTTATGTTGCAGCGAAGAACCAGAGCGAAATAACTGGAATTGTTTTAGTTAATCCAATGATTCACATTCCTGGAGTAAAGGTTAAGTTTGGCCGGTTATTGGCAAGGCTCAAGGCAGGCATGCCTTCGGTAGGCGATGATATTAAAAAACCTGGTGTAACTGAGTGGGGATATGACGTTTTGCCCACATCGGGGGTTGTGCAACTTTACGAGTTTTTAAAGAAATCACGATCGATGCTCTCTGGAGTTAAAACGCCGTTACTGCTTTTTCATAGCGTGGACGATCACGTCCTGGGTGTTTCCAATACTGAAATTATCATGGCTGAAATAGGTAGCAAAGATAAAAACCGAATTGAATTATTAAATAGTTATCACGTTGCGACAATGGATTTTGATGCAGAAGTAATTTTTGAAAATTCCCGACTATTTGTGGAGCGATTAAGTGGCTGAAAATCCATTCTTTGAGCGGAGCACTTTGCCATTTGAACTTCCGCCGTTTAGCGTAATTAAAGACGAGCATTATCTTCCTGCATTTTATGAAGGCGCTAAAACACAGATAGCAGAAGTAGCAGCGATTATCGATGCAAAAGAACCAGCCACTTTCGAGAACACTATTGTTGCGCTAGAAAAGAGCGGACAACTTCTTGGCCGGATGTTAAATGTTTTTTACAATAAATCTTCAAGTGATACCAGCGATGCCATCGATGATATTGAGGCTGAAATTGCTCCTAAATTGGCGGCCCATTCTGATGCGATCCAACTCAACCCAAAGCTCTTCGCGAAAATTAAGGCTCTTTACGATAATCGAGACAGTTCGGATCTAAATAGCGAAGATAGTTGGTTGCTCGAAAAATACTATCGAGATTTAGTACACGCCGGAGCTCATCTAGATGAAGCGCAGCGTGTGGAGTTGAAAGGTATTAACGAAGAGCTTTCTAAGCTACAGACAGGTTTTGGAAAAAATTTATTGGCAGATACAAACGACCTTGGAATCGTCGTTGATAATTTATCTGATTTGGATGGATTAACTCAAAATGAAATTGCTACTGCAGCTAATGCGGCCAAAGAACGAGGTTTAACTGGGAAATATTTATTGGCAATGGTCAACTTCACAGGCAATCCGCTGCTAACTACTTTGAGAAGTAGAGAGCTACGTAAAAAGATTATGGATGCATCATTGGTCAAAGGTAATCGAGGTAACGATAAGGATACAAAAAATATTCTCTTGCAGATGGTGAAATTGCGCGCAAGACGTGCAAAATTATTTGGAGTGAAGTCACATGCCGAGTATGTAATTCACGAACAAACTGCAGGTAGTCCGGAGCGAGTTCATAAAGTTCTCAAAGAGATAGCGCCATCTGCAGTGAAAAATGCAAGGAGTGAAGGAGCCGAATTACAGGCTGCAATATCGGCCGAAGGCGAAAGTTTTGAATTGGCTAGCTGGGATTGGGATATGTATTCCGAGAAGGTCCGCTTAGCAAAACATAACGTTGATACCGCTGCGATGCGCCCATACTTTGAATTGGAACGAGTTTTAAAAGATGGCGTATTTTTCGCTGCTACGAAATTATTTGGAATTACATTTAAGGAAAGGAAAGATTTAGTTACTTATCATCCGGAGGCTAGAGCTTTTGAAGTCACGAATGAAGATGGATCACCGTTAGGCTTATATATTGGCGACTTCTTCACTCGAGATTCAAAGCGCGGTGGCGCTTGGATGAATAGCTTGGTGGACCAAAATTTCTTACTTGGCCAATTACCAGTGGTTGTAAATAATTTGAATATCCCAAAACCACCGGTAGGCGAAGCTGCCCTTTTGACACTAGATTTCACCACAACTTTATTTCACGAGTTTGGTCACGCACTTCACGGTTTGTTATCGCAAGTTAAATATCCGCGCGTTTCAGGCACTAGCGTGCAACGGGATTTTGTAGAGTTCCCATCGCAAGTGAATGAGATGTGGATTTTATGGCCAGAAGTGATCAATAACTACGCAAAGCATTATCAAACTGGGGAACAGATGCCTAGCGAGTGGATTGAGAATCTCAAGGCAGCTTCGACATTTAATGAAGGGTTTGCTACTACAAGTTACTTGGCGGCGGCAATCCTTGATCTAGCATGGCATTCGATAACTGAGGATGATGAAGTCAATGATGTTAATGAATTTGAGCGGAAAGCCATCGCCGAGTACGGGTTGGATTATCTGCCAGTTCATACTCGCTATCGATCAACTTATTTCTCGCATATTTTTGCCGGTGGCTATTCCGCTGGCTATTACGGATATATCTGGAGTGAAGTTTTAGATGCGGACTCGGTCGAGTGGTTTAAAGAAAATGGCGGTTTAACCCGGGCAAACGGCGATCATTTCCGTAACGAGCTATTAAGCCGCGGTGGTTCTATTGATTCCATGCAAATGTTTCGTAATTTCCGGGGGCGAGATGCAACGATCACGCCGCTATTAACTAGACGTGGTTTAAATTAATTTGTTTTTGGTTTTCGGCGCGAAGTTAACGCCCAAAGTACTGATGCAATAACCCCTAGCGCGATCAACGCCATAGTTAGCGTTACTTTTTCATTAAGCAACAAAGCGGCCCAACCCAAAGTCATAATCGCTTGAAGCTGTTGAACTTGCGAACCATGTGCTGTGCCAGCATCTTTCAAACCGCGGTACCAAGCAAAAAATCCGATATACATCGAAGAGAAACCAATCATGACAATTCCAAATAGTGCATGGAAAGTTAGAGGCGAACCATCATATGTATTTAACCAAATAATTATTGAAGCAGGTATGCAGATAGGTAACGCAAAAATTACCACCCAAGAAATCACTTGCCAGCCCGGCATTACTTTGGTTAGCTCGGCTCCTTCTACATAACAATATGAAGATGCGATCACTGCGCATATAGTAAGAAGATCTGCAATGAAATCGCCATTTTCGGCGCCACCCCTTGAGATGGCAAAAAGTATTAAAAGGATCGTTCCAGTTGCTGATGCAAGCCAAAATTGCGCAGTTACATTTTCTTTAGTTCTGATCACAGCCATGATTGCAGTTGTTAGCGGCATTATTGCTGCAATTACGGCTACATGAGCAGAAGTAGTTCGGGCTAACGCCAACGCAATCAAAATCGGCCAAGCGAACGCAGCGCCAATTGTTGTAAAAACCATGGCTTTGAAATGAATTTTTGGAAGGGCGGGAACTTTTGCGGCACGCATTAAGGGGATTGCTAAGAGTGAGGCCAAAATTGGCCGCGATGTTGCAGTTAAATAAGGACTGAAACTTTCTAGCGCCCATTTAGTCATTGGCAGCGATAGCGAGAAGAGAAAGACACCTAAGAGCGCATAAAGCATTCCTATCTTTTCGGTCCGCGTTAGATGCACGTCGCTAATACTGCCCTACCTCGGGCTAGAATCCATTTCATGACTTACGACGTAAATCGAATTCGCGCCCAATTTCCAGCCTTAAATTCCGGAACTGCTTTTTTTGATGGACCAGGTGGATCCCAAGTTCCGAAATCTGTTGGTGATGCAATATCGCAAACTATTACCGCATCTGTTTCTAATCGAGGAACAACAACGAAAGCGGAACAGAACGCGGATGCAGCTGTACTTGGTTTTCGTAGCGCAGTAGCGGATTTGTTGGATTGCAATCCAGAAGGAGTTGTATATGGTCGCAGTTGGACCCAGATTACTTATGATTTTTCTAGAACGTTAGCAAAAACTTGGAAGCCAGGCGATGAAATAATCGTAACGCGATTAGATCATGATTCAAATGTTCGGCCATGGGTGCAAGCTGCTGAAGCAGTTGGGGCAACAGTTAAATGGGCGCAAATTGATATCAACACCGGTGAATTAGCTCCAGAGGTTATCGGTAATTTACTATCTGCAAAAACTAAATTGGTGGCAGTTACTGGCGCATCAAATGTAATTGGAACTCGACCAGATATTGCAGCAATTTCAAAGTTGGTGCACGCCGTGGGTGCGCTTTTTTATGTTGATGGTGTTCACCTCACTCCGCATACTCCGATAAGCATGAAAGAGTTAGGAGCAGATTTTTATGGGTTCTCTTCCTATAAATTGTTTGGCCCACATTGCGCGGCAATTGCTGCAGCACCAGAGCTACTAAGAACCCTTAATAACGACAAACTTTTACCAGCCACATCTGAAGTTCCGGAACGCTTTGAATTCGGTACTTTGCCATATGAAATTATGGCTGGAGTTACAGCAGCGATTGATTTCATCGCAGATGTAATACCTAATCAAAGTGGTACACGACGGGCAAAAATAGTTGCGTCCATGATCGCGATGGAACGTTATGAAGAAGAACTTTTCCGTTATATGGATGGAAAATTACGCGGATTGCCTAAAATTAAGTTATATAGCAACGCTTCACACCGCACACCAACCGCATTTTTTACTTTTGATGGCTTAAATTCGAGCGATGTTTATAAACATTTAGCTTCAAAAAATGTCAACGCTCCAGCCTCTAATTTTTACGGTTTAGAAGCTTGTTTATCACTTGGCTTAGGGGATGCCGGTGCGATCCGTGCTGGATTAGCTCCTTACAGCACCCGGGAAGATGTCGATCGATTAATTAGCGGAATAAGCGAACTGCTTTAATAAATGACAGCACTGACCGGAATTAAGATCGCGGATTTTTCGCGAGTATTAGCAGGCCCATACGCGAGCATGTTGCTTGGCGATATGGGAGCGGAAGTAATAAAAATTGAACGGCCAGTCGACGGCGATGACACACGTACTTGGGGGCCACCATTTAACGAGGATGGCACTTCAACTTATTTTCAATCTGTTAACCGAAATAAAGTTGGAGTAACTGCAGATTTATCTACGGCAGCCGGAAAAGCTAAAGCGCTAGAAATTATTGGCAAATGTGATGTGCTGATTGAGAATTTCACGGTTGGTACCATGGAAGAATTTGGTCTAGGTTATGAGGAGTTACATAAAAAATTCCCCAAATTGATCTATTGTTCCATTTCTGGTTTTGGTACAAGTGAGTTAGCTAAGAAACTTCCTGGTTATGACCTGTTGGTACAAGGCATGAGTGGGTTAATGAGCATTACTGGAGCAGATTCAAAATCGCCAACTAAAGTTGGGGTTGCGCTAGTGGATGTAATTTCTGGGTTACATGCTGCGTTAGGAATTTCGGCGGCTTTAGTTAGTAGAGCTGAGACCGGCATTGGTCAGAAAATAGCGGTAAATTTATTGAGTTCAGCGCTATCTGCGATGGTAAATCAATCAGGGGCATTTGCGGGCGCTGGCGTTACACCTAAAGCAATGGGTAATGCGCATCCAAGTATTGCTCCGTATGAAGTTTATAAAGCGAAGGACCAGTATTTAATTATCGCGGTGGGTAATGATCGCCAGTTCGTAGATCTTGCAAGAGTGCTTAATCTAGATATTGCAACTGACGCAAGATTTGAAAGTAATTCTGCGCGAGTTGCAAATCGCACCGCGTTAAACGATTTTTTAAATCAAAAATTCATGACTGAAACGGCTGCTTTTTGGACGGAAAAGCTAACTGCATTCGGCGTACCCGCTGGACCGATTAATTCAATAGCGGAAGGTGTAAAACTCGCCACCGATATTGGACTCGATCCCATAGTAAGCATTACCGATTCACGATCAGGAAAAATAAGTAAGACAATTGCGAACCCAATAATTTTCTCAGAAACACCAGTTACATATCGGTTAGGCGCACCAGATCTTGGGGCTGATGACTAGCGGTAAGCCGCTATTCCGGTAAGGGCTTCACCAATTACTAACGAATGAATCTCATGGGTTCCTTCATAAGTTAAAACGGTTTCCAAATTGGCCATATGTCGGAAAACCGAATATTCAGTGGTGATGCCAGCGCCGCCAAGGATTGATCGCGCTTCACGTGCGATTTCAAGCGCGCCCATGGCATTGTTATATTTACCCATACTTATTTGCTGCGGTTGGACTTGACCAACATCTTTTATTTTTCCGATATGAAGTGCCAAGAGCATCGCAGTGTTCAATCTGGTTGCCATCGCAGCAAACTTTGCTTGCGTCATTTGATGACGAGCAATAGGGCCATCAAATTGTTCGCGGGTAGCAGCATAAGCAAGTGCAGTCTCTAAGGAATCTCGTGCAGCACCGACGGTTCCAAAAATAATTCCGTAGCGAGCTTCGGCAAGACACATTAGGGGAGCCCGCAAACTAGTTGCGCCAGGCAATCGGTCAGCATCTGAAACTTTTAGATTTGTGAAAACTAACTCCGCAGTCAATGAAGCGCGAAGTGAAAGTTTATGTTTGATTAAATTTGCTTGGAAGCCGGCGGTTTTAGTATCGACCGCAAAACCACGGATTCCTTCATCGGTTTGCGCCCAAATAATGGCTACATCGGCGACCGTGCCATTTGTAATCCACATCTTGTTGCCGTTAATAATCCAATTATCGCCATCACGTTTTGCATTTGTGAGCATTCCGGATGGGTTTGAGCCAAAATCAGCTTCAGTTAAACCAAAACATCCAATCGCACGGCCAGCCGCCATTTCCGGTAGCCATCTCTCTTTTTGGGCTTCGCTGCCATATTCATGAATTGCAAACATTGAAAGTGATCCTTGTACTGAAACGAGGGAACGCAACCCGGAATCGCCAGCTTCAAGTTCTAAGCACGCAAGACCATAAGAAGTGGCATCAGTTCCGGCGCAGCTATAACCTTCAAGATGCATACCTAACATTCCAATTGCACCCAACTTAAGCGCTAATTCGCGAACCGGGATATCGCTGCTTTCATACCAACCAGCAATATGTGGTTTGACTTCTTTATCAACAAAATCGCGCGCAACTTTTTGGATAGCGCGTTGTTCTTCAGTTAACTCGCGTTGCACATCTAGTAAATCGAATGGATGCACTGGATCTTTTTTAGTCATAGGGTGAATCTATCCTTTACTAGTTATTCAGCGATTCGGAAATTTGGATTATGGGCAACTTCAACAGTATCCATCTGGGCTTTTTGTAATTTACCGGACCAATCCCAGTTGAGTGATTGCCATCTGGTGAATTGATCTAGTACCCAAACGCCACTTTGACGGGAACCGTTTCCACTTTTGCCATTTCCACCGAAAGGCAAATGGGCTTCGGCTCCTGAAGTTGAATTATTAACTGACATCATTCCGGCAGATACGCCTTCACGATAAGTCCAAATTGTTTTTGGGTCGCTACTATAAATTGCACAAGAGAGGCCATAGCCGTGGCCATTGGATAGTTCGATTGCTTCTTCGATTGTTTTGAATTTTCCGACAGTTACTAATGGGCCAAATGTTTCGGTGGCATAAAGTTCATCATCTTTAGTTAAACCAGCGACGATTGTTGGATGCACAAAGACGCCAGCTTCTGGATCTCCCACAAAACCAGCGCGGGGATTCTCTTTTGTGATCCGACCTACTCCAGTAGAACCAAGCACGGTATGGTGTTTTTGAATCATCGATAAATTCTTGAGATGGTTTTCTAAGTATTTTTCGCTAATCATTGGTCCGAATAGAACATCTTTCATCGGGTCGCCAACTTTTGCATTAGCAACTGTTTCGGCATATCTAGCTAAGAATGCATCGTAAATAGATTCATGAAGCCAGAGCGTTCCAAGTGATGTGCATCGTTGTCCAGCAGTTCCGAATCCGGCGAAGAGTGCGCCTTCTAGAACTAAATCTAGATTTGCATCTGGCATTACGACCATTGGATTTTTGCCGCCTAGTTCAAGGCATGCGCTTTGAATATATTCGCCAGTTTTTGCGCCGATTTTTCGACCAACTTCAGTTGATCCGGTAAATCCAACTTTATTTATTAGCCCTAAAGATAAACATTTATCCATCGCTTCAAATGTTGCGGCGCCTTCTGCAACAAGAGTAATCAAAATATCTTTTGGTACACCGCCAGCGTGGAAAATTGCGGTGAGCGCGTTGGCAACGGCTGGCGTAAATTCTGCTGGTTTCCAGATAACGGAGTTGCCAGTTAATAACGCTGGAACGATGTACCAAGATGGTACGGCTGCTGGGAAATTTCCAGCTGTGATAATCAGTGTGCTACCAACCGGCATTCTGAAAGTAAATAAATTCTTATTAGGCATCTCACTTGGTACGGTTTGGCCATACATGCGTCGACCTTCGCCTAGGAAGAAATCACAGGTATCGATAACTTCTTGAACTTCACCAAGTGCTTCGGCGTAAACTTTGCCCATTTCACGAGTTACCAATTTCGCAAGAGATTCTTTATTAGCTTCAACAAGTCGTCCAACATTTGCAATTACTCGACCGCGAGCTGGTGCGGGCATTGCTGCCCATGCTTTTTGCGCTGCCTTTGCGCGCTTTGCGGCGGCGACAATCTCATCAGAGGTAGCAGCTGGAAGTTCGACAATTACATCGCTTAGATTGCTGGGATTTTTCGAAACTATGTTGCTCATTCTCTTCCCTCTTTCATATCGCGGTATTGTCGCCTCATGCCTGAGCATTCCACTACTACGTTAGCTGGCGCCATTTTAGATTTACTCTGGCGCGCAGGCGTAAAAGAGTGTTTTGGAATACCTGGTGTACATAATCTCGCATTTTGGAACGCGCTAGATACCAATCGTCCCAGGATTATTGGAGTTAGACATGAACAGAGCTCTGTTTACGCAGCGGATGGCTTAGCCCGAAGCACTGGAAAGTTAGCGGTTGCACTTACTACCACGGGGCCAGGAGCGGCAAATACTTTAGGAGCCTTCGGCGAAGCAGCGATTAGTGGATCCCCAGTTTTAGTAATTTCTTCAGAAGCACCAATCGGAAAGCGCCATAAAGATGGATCACGTGGTTTGTTACATGAGATGAACGATCAAAGCGCACTTTTTACTCCACTTGCGAAGATTAGAAATGGTAAAGCAATGTCGGTTAGCGTCACTGATGCTAAAAGTGCAATTGCTGCAGTTATTGATTTCATATCTGGTTTAACGAACGCGCCAAGTGGATCTGGATATATCGGAATTCCGGCAGATTTATTAGGAGCAGAGTTTGTTGGCGAGATTCCAACTGCATCGAAAATTGAATTGGCTATTCCAGAATTGGCGCCAGCTATCAAAGAGCTCTCTGGTAAATCAAAAATTGGAATTTGGGTTGGTGGCGGTGGTCTTGCAGCAGATAGCGAAATTGGCATACTTGCTACACATTTAAGCGCTCCGATTTTTACATCATTTGCAGCCCGCGGAGTTTGCGCAAGTAATCCGTTAACTTTACAAGCCCCAATTCATGAACCTGAAATTTCAAATTTGATGGCTGAATGCGATTCTCTAATCGTTATTGGAAGTCAATTAGATGGCATGAATACTAAAAATTGGAATATTCCTTTCCCTAAATCAATAGTTGTAATTGATGTGGATCCAACCATTGTGTTACGCAACATATCTCCGCAAGTAGTAATTCAAACCGCGAATCTAAGTTCCGCGCTAACTCAACTTAGCCAATTGAAAGCGCTGAGTAAGTGGGCAGATGTTTCTGCGCTAAATCAAAAAGTTAGATCTCGGTTAATAGCGGAAGAAAAAAGTGCAAGAGGTATCGCACTAGTGGCGGCGATTGAAGATAATTGGCCGAAGGATGGTGCAATAGTCTGCGATATGGCGGTAGTTGGTTATTGGACCGGCGTTTATGCAAAACAACCGCGTCCTAGAAGACTTTCTTACCCAGTTGGTTGGGGCACCCTCGGCTTCGGATTACCAGCTGCAATTGGTCCCGCTGCATCCGGCATCAAAACTCTTGCAGTCTGCGGAGATGGTGGCGTTGCATTTGCACTCGGTGAGTTAGCAACAATCGTGCAAGAGAATTTGCCATATACATTGCTAATTGTTGATGATGGCGGTTACGGGATGCTCCGATACGACCAACAAGTAGCGGCCCATCCAGAACGCGGTGTTGATTTGTTCTCGCCTAATTGGGAATTGTTAGCGGCTTCATTCGGCTTGGCTTTTACTGAAAGTACAATTGAAAAACTTGGTGACGCACTTCAACAAGATACTCCAGGAATAATTCTAATAAAGGAAACGCTTTATCCACCTAAGAGTACTAGCCCAAGATGGAACGAGTAGTTACTTAGTTATTGCTTTAATTCCAGCATCAAAAACATTCAAAAAGAAATCTACATCTTTTCGGTTGATAATCATTGGTGGTTTAATTTTCAAAATATTATTATCTGGACCGTCACAGGATAGGAAAACTCCAGCATCTTTTGCATACTCCATTAAATCTGACATCTCTGCAGTTGCTGGCGTATTTTCATCGCGCATTAATTCCACGCCAATAAATAGCCCGGACCCGCGCACATCACCAATTATCGGATGAGATTTGCTAAGTTCCTTTACGCCATTTGAAAGATAATTACCTATTTCGATCGCGTTTGCTTGCAGATTTTCATCTTGCACAACATCTAGAACTGCTTGACCGATGGCGGCGCTTACCGGATTGCCGCCGAAAGTATTGAAATATTCCATACCATTATGAAAAGCGGCCGCGATTTCAGGAGTCGTAACTACAGCAGCTAGCGGGTGACCATTTCCTAGCGGTTTGCCCATAGTTACGATATCTGGAACAACGCCATGTAATTCAAATCCCCAGAATTTTTCACCTACTCGACCTAAACCAATTTGTACTTCATCGCTGATGCAGATTCCGCCACTCGCGCGAACTTGTGCGAAAGCACTAGTTAAAAACCCTTCAGCTAATCGGATTTGGCCACCAGTACTGACAATTCCCTCACAAAAAAAGGCAGCAAGTGGTTCTTTCAAATTAGAAATTACATTTGCAAAATCAGCAGCATATTTAACTCCGGCGCCTTCGCCACGGTACTGACCGCGGAACGGGTCGGGAAGTTCTGCAACGCCAACATGAGCCGGCGTGCCAGCGCCACCTTTGCCCAAGAATTTGTAAGGACTAATTTCAACCACACTCTGGGTATGGCCGTGATAGCCATGCTTCAAAGCAATCATGCCTTTTCGTTTTGTGTAAGCGCGTGCTAATCGAATGGCTAAATCGTTAGCTTCACTTCCACTATTTACAAAGAAGATCACACTTAAAGGGTCTGGGAGTGTGTTAGTTAGTGCACGACCGTATTCAACAATGTTCTGGTGCAAATATCGGGTGTTGGTATTTAAAGTTGCCATTTGGTTAGCACCCGCCGCAACAACTCGGGGATGACCATGACCAACGTGGGCAACGTTATTAACTAAATCTAAATATTTTTTACCGGATTGATCGAAGAGGTAAGCGCCTTCACCTTTAACGATTTGTAGCGGAGCTCTAAAATTTAAACTAAGGTTTTGTGAAAGCACAGTGTCGCGCTGATTTCTAATCACTTCTGGCGAAACCTTGCCGTGGGCATCCGTACCTTCTTTAATACGCAGAATTAGATTCGGGTTGGGGGAGATACTCCGCCAAAGCGAAACTTCATCTCGAGGTGCTACTCCGTGCACGTCTAATCCCATGCCACAGAGATCCGTTAGTAATTGGAAATGGGTATGTGGTGGCCAACCAACATTTTCTGCTTCCACACCCATAGTTGCGATTTGATCGCCCGCTTTGACCTTCATGCCAACAGTTAGCGGAAGCAGGGATGTCCGAGATAAATGACCGTATAAAGTCCAAAACGGAATACCGGTATCAGTTAAATGTTTCAACATTATGACTGGCCCATAATCTAAATAAGTGTTGTTATCGTTAAATGCATAAATTTCACCATCTAGCGGAGCATAAACCGCGGAGCCGGCTGGCATGCCTAAATCAACGCCGAGATGGAAAGTTCGGGCGCTCGGACTTTTGATATTAAATGCTTCACCTTGATAGACATTGCGTTCTTCGCAGTAGTAACCAATTGAAACTTGCGCTCCAATTTCGGCCATCAAAGCGTTTAGTTCAGCCTCGGTTCGAGGCAGGTCTGGGTTATCAATGGACCAGTTGAAGAAATATTTTTTAGCAGAAGCAAATGGTTTGCAAACAACATCGCTAGGTTTAGCAACGCTCTCCAAATATTGGCGGATTGCGCGGGAGTTTGGATTTCCATCATATCCGCAAGCATCTCTGAATCGAAAATGTGAGTGGTTGAGATCGGTTTTAGCTAATTTGAAAAGCGCATCAGGGACTACATCTTGACTTATTAATAAGTATTCGTTCGTTGGTGCTGATTTACTTTGGATTGCAGCATTTACTACGCTCATAGCTAATCGAACTTGGATTAAGTCAAAAAGTATTTCCAATTCGGCAGGAGTTAGGGGAGCGACCATGTGATAGCCGCGGATCAATGGCAGGATTTCCTTGATTGGATCATTCTTTTCCAGAACCATGTATGCAGCGCAAACCGCTAGTCCTACTATTTTCGGGGCAATCACAATATCGCCAAAATCAATCAAACCTAATCGATTTCCATCGACCAGAATGTTGTAATCATTACCATCGTTATGAATAACTTGAGCTGGTAATTTGGCTAGCGCAGGTTTTGTCTCATTCTTAAAATGTTCCAAAACCTTAATCACAATTGATTGCAGAGCTGGATCAGTTATCAGATTACATTGAGAAATCAGTGAATCAGCTTGCAATAAATTCCAAATGAACTGGCGATTTAAAACCGCGTTATTTTTTACGTCTAAAGTGATGGTAGATAGCTTCTGATCGACCTGGGCAATTTTGGCGCCAAGGGCCTGCAATTGTTGCGGATCGGTATCGCTTTTTGCCCAAGGTTCGCCATTCACCCATTTTAATAATCTTGCAATTCGTCCATTAGGTAGATCCACTAAGAAATCACCTTTTACTGAAGGAAATGGGTTCGGGATGCCATCAATATCTAACATCCGAAGTGCGAAATCTTGAAGTTCAAGCCAATCTCTATTTCCAGTTTCATACAATTTTAAAACGTAAGTTTGATCTGCAATTACTTTGTAATTTAGATCGCGCTCTCCAGGTAGTTGCAACACTTCCGCGGTTATGTTGAAGTGCTCAACTAAAATCACTTTCGGATCTATATTCTTCATTTGTTTAATTTCTTGCTCATAAGTAATTCAATAAAACTTGCATCTTGAACCCCAAGGCCTACGCTGAAATAACAAATAATTTCGTCGGCATTATCCCGCCCGCCTATGGTTCGATTTATGACTGCTCCAATTGAAAAAACAGAATCCCACTTCTTATTAGGTGATGATAACGCCGGTATTATTGAGCCACATTGTGCTTCAGTTGTGGCAGCATCGTCGGCAAATACTTTATCAGCGGCAATTACTGTGTTTGCTGATATCTCTTCACGATTCGGCGCAAATGATCCAATTGAAATGCAAGTTGTTCCTGGCGACAGCTTAGATTTAAAAAGCGGAACCATCGCATTTGTACATGCAAATATTAAATCAGAACCAGTTACCGCAGCTTCGATATCCATTGATATTTCGATGGGAGAACTATTTTGAAATTGAGCTCTAACTGCATCGCCTTTTGCGGCGTTTCTTACAACTATAGTTATTTTTTCTGGAGTAAAGAGTTCAAGCGCTGCTTTAGCATGAGCAATCGCTTGCGGCGCGCTGCCAATTACCGTTATATATTTAGGTTTATTAGCTAATTCTTGGGCAGCGACCATGCTGGCTGCAGTAGTTCGGATGCGTGTAACGCTCTCGCCATCTACAAAATATTTTAACGATCCAGTTTCATAATCCATTACGCCGATGTAGGCCTGGACAACTGGCAACCCTTTTGCGCTATTAGATCCAGTAACGCTGCCAAATTTAACTATTGTGGGCGCCGTACTAGATGCTCTGGCGATATATGAAAATTGAGCATTCTCACCATTTGTAATTACCGCTCTTGGACCCATTACCGAAACGCCAGTTATCAGACCGCCGAGCGCATTCCGTTGCGATTGCACAACCTCGATCAGTGAACAAGCGGATTCCACTTCTGCTGCAGATATTGTGACTGGCATAGCGGAGTTCATATCGCAAACCTTCTCACTTATTCGGTTTCTTTGCGAAATTAACCAACGCCTCACCGCTTAATCTAAAAACAGTCCATTCCGCCATCGGTTGGGCTCCAATAGATTTGTAAAAATCAATAGCTGTTTCATTCCAATCAAGTACCCACCATTGGAACCGTTCGTAACCACGAGTGAGGCAAATATCAGCCAAAGATTTCATTAGACCCAAACCGATGCCACTTCCTCTAAATTCTGGTTTTACAAAGAGGTCTTCAAGATAAATCCCAGGTTTTCCTAACCAAGTTGAGTAATTTAAAAACCAGATTGCAAAGCCAGCCATCTCACCTTCCACTTCGGCAATTTTGCAAAATGACACGGGGTTATCTCCAAAAAGTGAAGTGCGAATATCTTCGATGTTAGCAATAACTTCATCAGGTGCTTTTTCGTAAACTGCTAATTCGATAATTAAATTGAGAATAAACTGGGCATCTTCAGGAACTGCATCTCTTATTATCATCGTGCTAAATCTTTTTGCATTAAAACAAGTGTCAATTTCTTCTCATGTTTTATCGCTACACCTGGCATGCGGGCAGTTTCGATAAATCCGAATTTCTTATGGAACCTAATTGAGCCAAGATTTTCGGAATCGATTCCCGCTACCATAATTTTTCGCCTCTGCACTTTTGCAATCTTAATTAGTTCGTCCAATATTGCACTGCCAACTCCATTACCTCTATGCGTGGATTTAACATGCAAGCTATGTTCAATTGTTCCGTTGTAACCTTCGCCAAATCTGAATTCATTAAAAGCACCATAACCAACCACTTCGCCATTTGCTTCAGCGACGATTACTGGAAAACCCAGATCCACTCTTTGGTTAAACCAATTAATCCGGTCAGCAAGATTCACTTTATTTTCACGATATATGGCATTGGTGGTTAGCAGCACCTCGTTGTAAATGTCAGTAATGGTTGGAACCTCTGACAAGGTTGCTTCTCGAATAATCATCGATTCGCTCGCAACCCAATTACGGCTTGAATTAGAGAGATGGCAATAAGAATATTGATTGCAATTGTCCAACTATTTGTAGCTTGGTAAATAAGCCCAAAGGCAGCGGGAAATATTGCAGAAATTCCATATCCAATTCCTTGCGCCATTGCTGATAAATGTCCAGTCTGATCCGGGGCAGGCGATTTCATGGCGATTAACCCTAATGCAACCGGTAACGCCGCATGCGTTGCGCTGATCAGAATTAATGAAGGTACTGTCCATGAAGTTGATAAATAATGAACACCTGCGAAGCCAAAGACGCCGGGGAGTGCCGTAACCAAAACTGAATATTTCTGATTACTGCCACGTCCGAAAATCAATGGAAGCGAGAAAGTAAAAATGAATCCGGAGAATGTTGTAAAACCTAAAAGCGCACCCGCTTTCGCTTCACTATAACCTTGATCCATTAATATTTTCGGTAACCAAGCAATTTGCACGTAGAAGAGTGTCGATTGCAAACCCATATATATCGTGACCATCCACGCAGATGAACTTTTCAATAATGTGTTCCAATGATTTACAGAGGTATGGGTAGTGCGTTTAGCATTCAATAAAACTGGAATCCAAAGTAACGCGGTAGCTAACGGCAGAATCGCCCAAATAGAAATACCAATTCGCCAACTATTGTGAAAAAACCTAGCTATTGGAATCGAAAAACCGGCAGCAGCTGAGGCAATCAACGCTAATAGCGCTGAGTAAATTGGCATTATGGCGGTAATTTTTAACGGATAATCCCGTCGAACCATGGCAGGGGTAACAACATTAAGTATTGCGATCGCAATGCCAAGGATTATGGTGGCCAAGAAAAGTATTGGGGTATTTCCGATTGAGCGAATTATGGTGGCGAGCCCTAATATAAATAAGGCGAGCACAATTAGGAGTTCATTAGATATTTTGCGAAATAATTTTGTGTAAGGAAGTGGTGCGGCTACTGCGAAACAAATAATAGGGATAGAAGTTAAAACGCCGAAGAGCGAGATTGAAATGCCAAGATCTTCGCGAATTCGATTGATCTGAGGGGAGATGCTGGTCAAGGGGGCTCGGATACAACCAGCAATAAGCAAGAGAACTATCAATTCCCGAGTCCGCCATTTGAACATTCTGGAAGTATAGAGAGGTTCTTTATTTCGCCTCTTGAGCGAGTTAGACTCGCATTGAAAGTCTTAGGGAATTTGGGGTGGTGTAACGATGTCTGTATTGGATTTGGATAACTCCACGCGGGTACTTGGTCGTTCGCCATCGGCAATTGCATGGAGCCATCTGAAATCAGATAAAACTGCTTGGGTTTCCGCAGGCGTAGTTTTCTTCTTCATTTTTATTGGAGCAATCGCACCGATTTTTCCGCACATTTTGCACACTGATCCTGATGCGTTTCATCCGGAAACGCTAGATGAAAATATGGGAGCGATGCCAATCGGTTCGTTTGGTGGAATTTCGAGCGCACATTGGTTTGGCGTAGAACCACGGACTGGACGCGACATTTTTTTACGATTTGTTTTTGGTGCAAGAACATCACTTTCAATTGCATTAACTGCGACCATAGTTGCAACGGTAATTGGCGTATTCATTGGACTCATCTCTGGATTTTTCGGTGGCAAGATCGATCAATTCTTTTCACGCCTAATGGAAATTGTTTTAGCATTTCCTTCAATACTTTTTGCATTAGCAGTAACTCCAGTATTAGAGAGCGTTTTAACTGATGCAGGAATTCCCCAGGGAAATGCCACGCGAATTCCGGTAATGATTTTTGTAATTGCAACATTCGGTTGGCCATATATTGCAAGAATTGTGCGCGGCCAGGTAATTTCACTTAGAGAACGCGAATTTATTGAAGCGGCAAAAGCTCTTGGTGCTAGCAAATGGCATTTAGTATTTCGTGAAATTCTGCCCAATTTGTGGGCACCGATATTGGTTACGGTTGCGCTAAATATTCCAACATTTATTACAACGGAAGCGGCATTAACATTTTTAGGTGCAGGCGTTATCGAACCCACTTCTGATTGGGGGGCAATGCTTTTGGCTTCAGTTCCTTTTTATGGGGTTGATCCGATGTACACCTTTATTCCCGGTATTGCACTATTCATTTTAGTTTTAGCATTTAACCTACTAGGCGATAGCGTAAGAGATGCCTTAGATCCAAAAGGTTCCCGATGATCTATAGAGTCACTGGGAGTTTTACAGCAACAAACCATGGAGTAATACAACTCGAGAAAGGCAAAGCATGATCCTAAGAAATAAATTAATGGCAGCTGTTGGAACGCTTGCACTGGGCCTGACAACAATGTCAATGGCGCCAACTGCACACGCAGCAACGCCAGCATCATGGGTTGGGCCAGCACCAGCAGTTAAAGGTGCAGTTTCTGGCGGAACCCTAACAATTCTTGATCAAGGTGATTTCGAACATGTTGATCCAGCTCGTAATTATGTTGGGTCATCTTTAGATTTTTATCGATTCTTTGTTCGCACACTAACTACGTATCGCACAGTAAATGGCGTAACTGAATTAGTTCCAGATGTTGCAGCCGACTTAGGAACTACTCCTGATAACGGCCGAACATGGACTTTCAAACTTCGTACCAATTTAAAGTATGAAGATGGTTCAAAAGTTACTTGCGCAGACCTTAAGTACGGGACTATGCGTTCTTATAATGATGACATCCTAGATGGCGGAACTACCTACGCTAAAGATTTCTTGTTGAATCCAACTGGATTTAAGGGCCCTTACACTGACCCAACCGGCGATTTAACTTCAATCGTATGTTCAGCTAAAGGTGATTCAATCACTTACAAATTGGCACAACCAGTTCCATATTTTGCTTATGTAACTACTTTTGGCTCATTCTCTCCAGTGCCAAAAGCAAAAGATACAAAGCAGAATTACGACTTGAAGCCGATTTCAACTGGACCATACAAGGTACAAAGCTATAACCGTGGAAAGAATATGACATTGGTTCGCAATAAGTATTGGGACCCAAAGACAGATCCAGCCCGCTGGAATTATCCCGATCAAATTGTTGTGAAATTCGGTTACGAGCAGAACGCTCTCGAACAACAATTATTCTCAGATAGCGGCGAAGCACGTAAGTCCATGTCGCTCGATACCAACGTAATTACTAACTTATCCGAAATTTTGGCATATCGACCAATGTACAAGGATCGGTTCTTCTCGTTCGTATCACCTTATGCTCGTTACTACTCCATCAATATGGACACAGTAAAAGATATAAATGTGCGTAAGGCAATTCAATGCGCGATAGATTTGAAAACTATTCTGTTAGCAGCTGGCGGCACAAACGCTGGTTCATATAGTAATTCGCTGATTCCATCTTCGATCGCAAATGGATATCGTAACTTTGATATCTGCGGTCGAGATGTCCATAAGAAACCAGAAGCTCAAATTGCTGCAGCAAAAGCTTTACTAGCTAAATCACCAGGTGCCAAGATGGATCTCATACTTGCTTACCGTGATAAAGGTGTAGAGCCACAACGTGCAGCTGCTGTGCAACAAGCACTGCAAGCTGTTGGTTTCAAAGTAACTATGCAGAAACTTCCTAAAGCGGTTTATTACACAACGATTGGTCAACGCGATCCTGGCGTAGTTCAACCCGATGTGATGCAAACTTCTTGGGGCTTTGACTGGGCAGCTGTTTCCGGAATTGTTCCTGCGTTATTAGACGGTCGCACAATGACTGCATCTGATGCGCACTCAAACTATTCCCGACAGAATGAACCATCGCTGCAGTTACTCTTTGAAAAAGCTGACTTAATTACAGATGCTGCTAAATCTGATAAGGCTTTAGGTGATATCGACCAAAAAGCGATCGTGGATTTTGCTGCTGTGATGCCAGCTTATTTCGAAACTTCAAACTTCATCGTTGGCTCTAAATTGGGCGGCGTAAAAGTAGATGGTGGTTACGGCACTCTCAGTCCGTTAGCTGCTTACGTTAAGAAGTAGTTATCAAGTAATTGTTGTTATCCGGCTTCGATTTCGGAGCCGGATAACGCAATAAAAAGGGGAACTGATGCTTAGCTATTTAGTACGCCGGATTGTTGGTGGTATTACTGTGCTGGCATTTGTAAGTATTTTTGTTTTTGGTCTTTTCTTTGTAATTCCGGCAGATCCAGCGCGGCTCGCTTGTGGTAAATCCTGTACCCCGGAATTGATGGCAGAGATTCGGCACGGCCTTGAATTAGATCAACCACTTCAAGTCCAATATTTTAGATTTGTTAAAGGAATATTTTTTGGTCGCACTTACCTTCCGGGAACTGAAGCAGCGTTACATTGCACGGCACCATGCCTTGGCTATTCGTACCAAACCGATGAATTGGTAACTAATCTTTTAAAAGATCGAGTTCCGGCCACATTGTCTATTGCAATTGGTGCATCAATATTATGGGTGCTGATTGGATTATCTAGTGGAATACTCTCAGCGCTAAGGCGCGGAACTTGGATAGATAAATTTTCGCAAGGTTTTGCGTTAGCTGGGGCTTCATTGCAGATTTATTTCGTTGGCTTAGTATTGCAATTCATTTTTGTAGACAAACTCGCATGGTTTCATGCGCCCGGATATGTATCACCGTTTGAAGACCCAAAAGAATGGGCGCTGGAGATGATTTTGCCTTGGCTCACCCTCGGATTCTTGCTCTCAGCCATTTATGCACGACTTACCCGCGCTGGCATGATTGAAGTGATGAGTGAAGATTATATTCGAACCGCTCGTGCTAAAGGTTTATCTAACCGAACTATTAAATTCAAACATGTATTACGTGCTGCGCTCACTCCAATCGTCACAGTCTTCGGATTAGATTTAGGCGGTTTATTGGGCGGTGCCGTTATAACTGAGTACGTATTTAATATCCCTGGCTTAGGTAAATTAGCAACTGAGGCAGTAACTAATGTTGATCTACCTATTATTGTCGGAACCGTTTTATTAGCTGCAGTATTTATAGTGGTCGCCAATATTTTAGTTGATCTTCTTTATATGGTGCTTGATCCTAAGGTGCGACTTTCATGATCCCTATTTTGCAAGTTAAAGATCTGAAAGTTCATTTTCAAACCGATGACGGTTTAGTAAAAGCTGTAGATGGGATTTCTTTTGATATTGCACCAGCAAAAACTTTAGGTATTGTTGGTGAATCCGGTTCTGGAAAATCTGTAACTAGTTTGGCAATTATGGGTTTACACAAAGGGAGCCGGGCTGAAGTTTCTGGTGAAATCTTAATTGATGGCTTAAATATTAATAGCGCTTCGGAAGAAGAAGTAGCAAAAATTCGCGGTAAATCTATGTCAATGATCTTTCAAGATTCACTCGCAGCGCTCCATCCGTTTTTTAAAGTAGGTGATCAGATTGCCGAGGCATACCGCGTTCACAATAAAGTTTCGGAAAAACAAGCGAAAAAGGTTGCGGTAGAGATGCTTGGGAGAGTGGGAATTCCTAATCCAGCCCAACGCATTGAAGATTTTCCTCACCAATTTTCTGGTGGCATGAGGCAACGTGTAATGATTGCTATGGCACTTTCATGCAATCCAAAATTACTTATTGCAGACGAACCCACAACTGCTCTTGATGTAACGGTGCAAGCCCAAATTCTAGATTTGTTAAGAGATCTACAACGCGAATTTGGTTCGTCGATTTTGATGATCACCCATGATTTGGGAGTAGTAGCCGAGATTGCAGATGATGTATTGCTGATGTATGCCGGCAAAGCTATTGAAAAAGGCACCGTTCGTGAATTATTGAAAACCCCACAACATCCTTACGCGTGGGGTCTTTTAACTTCGATACCTAAATTAAATAGCGCAAATGATAATGCTTTATTAGCGATTCCGGGCACGCCCCCAAGTTTGATTAATTTACCAAATGGATGCAGTTTCAGTCCAAGATGTAGCTTTAAAGATCGGTCAAAAATAGATTGCACCAAAATTTCACCGGAGCTCCTATCTGTAAGTACTAGCAATGGGCATTTAGTTAGTTGTCATTTGCCCGATGCTGATCGAGTGAATCTTTTTAATAATGAAATTGCGGCAAAGTTATGAAACCACTTTTAAAAGTGTCGGGATTGACTAAACATTTTCCGAGTAAAAACCATAACTTTTTTGGAAAACGTGAATTCGTTCATGCGGTTGATGATGTATCTTTCGAGATTGCCACAGGCGAAACTCTTGGCTTGGTAGGCGAATCTGGTTGCGGAAAATCTACAACCGGCAGATTAATTACCAAGCTGATCCCAGCCACTTCAGGAAATATTGAATTCAGTGGTCAAGATATTACCAATATGAAATTGAATGAATTTAGAAATTTGCGTCCGCAAATCCAAATGATTTTTCAAGATCCATATGCGTCTTTAAATCCGCGCCATACAGTTGGAACAATTATTGCAACCCCATTAAAAATTCATGGAAAAAAGTACGGTATTGATGTTAAAAAACAAGTTCAAGAACTACTTGAAATCGTTGGACTTAATCCAGAGCATTACAACCGGTATCCTCATGAATTCTCTGGTGGTCAAAGGCAACGAATCGGTATCGCACGAGCTCTGGCATTGAAACCTAAATTAATCATCGCGGATGAACCGGTTAGCGCTCTCGATGTATCTATCCAGGCGCAAATTCTCAATCTATTGCAGAGTTTGCAAACTGAATTCAATTTGTCTTTTATTTTCATTGCACATGATCTCGCTGTAGTACGACATTTTTCTAAACGCGTGGCAGTTATGTATGCCGGAAATATTGTAGAAGTATCGGATCACGTTAATTTATATGCCAATCCTAAGCACCCATATACAAAGGCATTAATGTCGGCGGTACCTAGTGCTGATCCTGACGCGGTCGGCGCGCGAGAACGAATAAGACTCTCGGGGGATATTCCTAGCCCAATCAGCCCGCCTTCTGGATGTCGGTTTAGAACTCGGTGTTGGAAGACTCAAGATGTTTGCACCACCAAACCACCATTGATACAGATCGGGAAATCATTAGTTGCATGTCATTTTCCAGAAGCTTAGAAATTGCTATTAATTAAGCGGTTTGCTCCCGGGATCTTTGTTTTACTTTGGAGCACTGGATTTGTTGGCGCTAAGTATATTTTGCCGTACGCGTCGCCTTTCACCTTCCTAGCAATTAGATATTTTTTCGCCACAATAATTTTGGTAGCACTTGCAAAACTAGCTAACGAGACTTTACGGATATCTAAGGCACAGATCAAGGAATCAGTTTTGGTCAGCGTTTTTTTACACGTTCTCTATATAGCTGGCGTATTTTACGCCGTGCATCTAGGGGTATCTGCTGGGATAGCTGCTGTGATCGTAAGTTTGCAACCGATTTTTGTTTCCTTAATCGCCATTCCAATGTTCGGCGAAAAGCTGAGGGTGGTTCAGATTGCTGGATTATTACTTGGATTAATCGGGGTGGCACTGCTTTTGCTTCCACGAGTTTTCAAAGGCGATTACTCATCTAGTTTTTCAGCGCTTGGTTTATTTTCTTGCTTCTTAGCGTTAGTTGGGACAACTGTTGGATATTTATTGCAGAAACGAACTGGTTCAGGAATTCCTTTCCTATCTGGCACAGCGGTGCAGTATGCCGCTGCGACGGCCATTTATTTTGTACTAGCGGTAATTTTCGAAGATACAACGGTAATAGTGAATCTTCGTTTTATTCTGGCTATAACTTGGATAGTCATGGCGCTTTCAATTGGATCAATTTTTCTACTATTTTTTATGCTCCGTACTGATAGCGCAAGTACAGTTTCCAGTTTGTATTACCTAGTGCCGCCTTCAACTGCAATACAGGCTTATATTCTTTTTGGAGAGCGAATTGGCCTGATCGGAATTTTAGGAATGGGACTAGCTGCGCTTGGCGTTCTATTAGTAACAAAAGAGCATAAGGGATAAGGTTTATTTCATGATAAAAGTTCTCTTGGCTGGCGCAACTGGTTGGACTGGCAAAGCGTTAGCAAACGCACTTCACTCGAGTAGCGATTTCGAATTAACAGCAGCGCTCACCAGGAGTACCGGCGGCCAGGATTTAGGTGAAGTTTTAGTAAATACTCATTGGGGAACGCCGATTTACTCTGATATTAAAGAAGGTTTGCAAGGTGTTGATGTAATGATCGAATACACCGGACATGCATCGGTTAAAGCAAATACTCTCGC
Organism: uncultured Actinomycetes bacterium; assembly: GCA_903878415.1. GTDB lineage: Bacteria > Actinomycetota > Actinomycetes > Nanopelagicales > Nanopelagicaceae > UBA7398. Next base: position 5,173 of record CAIRHO010000034.1, on the reverse strand, counting down.
TGCAATAGCTGCTGGGGTACATGTGGTTGTCGGATCTTCTGGAATGTCGGCAGCGGATTTTGCAGAGATAGAAAGCGCGGCCAAAGCAAAAAATGTTGGCGTAATTGCGGCTGGGAATTACGCGCTCACCGCTGCGTTAGCTCAAGCTGCAGCTCTGATGGTTGCTAAACATTTGCCGCAATGGGAAGTTATAGATTACGCAAGTAAGAAGAAACCCGATGTACCTAGTGGCACTGCTCGCGAACTAGCCGAGAAATTGAGCGCAGTACATAAACCAGAAATTGGTGTGCCGGTTAAAGATATTGCTGGCCCGCAAGAAGCCAGGGGAGCTGATATTGGCGGAACTCAGGTGCATTCGATTCGGCTACCAAGTTTTGTAGTGTCTACTGAAGTGATATTTGGTTTACCGGATCAACGGCTATCAATTAAATTTGACGCTGGAAGTTCTGCAGAACCTTATGTTGATGGAACTCTATTAGCTGCTAAGGCCGTTGTAAGTACAGTTGGCTTAACGCGCGGGCTAGAAAATATATTACTCGGGTAGATCATGTATATCCCGAAACACTTCGAACCTAGTGATGAAGCCGGCCAAATATTTCTAAGATCAATAAATTCAGGCCATTTAGTTTCTCATACATCAGCAGGATTAATCGCAACATTTATACCAGTTAATTTTCAAGAAGAAACTAATTCAATTGTTGGACATCTAGCCCGAGGCAATCAACAATGGTCGTACGGTACAACTGAAGATGCGCTCTTTATCTCAACTTCAAACGATTCATATATCTCACCATCTTGGTATGCATCGAAACAAGAACACGGAAAAGTTGTACCTACTTGGGATTACATGACAGCGCATGTTTATGGCGAACTGGTAATTCATGATGACGTTTCCTGGTTACGCCAACAAGTAAGTGCTTTAACTAATAAATTCGAGGCTACCCGCGCTAAACCTTGGAAATTGGATGATGCTCCAGAAGATTATGTGGCGGGGCAATTACGTGCAATTGTTGGAGTTGAACTAAAAGTTACCCGTATTGAAGTTTCGTTCAAGATGAGTCAGAACAAAACTAAAGCAGATTTAGATGGTGTTATTGCGGGGTTATTAAAGGATGGGAAAACAAATATTTCCGATAAAGTATCGGAATTACGCCCGCTAGACAAAAAATAATTGTAGATGTTAGGAGAAAATTATGAGTACCGCTGATTGGATTTTAATCGGGATAGTAACTTTAGTTCTTATCGATTTCGCATCTGGACGCGTTATCAATTTTCTTAATGAACAATCTAAAAATCAACCTCTTAGCCCGCAAGCGGCCGAGATTTATACCGCTGCGGATTATCAGAAATCAATGGCGTATGGAACTGCTAATTACAAGCTTGAAAGTCTCTCATCTGTAATTAGTACTTGCGTGATACTTGCCGCAATAATACTTGGTGTTTTTGCAAAAATTGATAATTTTATTCGTGAACGAATTTCTGACAATCTCTTAGTAACTGTAATTTTTATTGCGGTTCTAATAGTAGTAAGCGCAATTGGATCGCTCCCAGCGAGCATCTATTCAACTTTTGTAATAGAAACAAAATATGATTTTAATAAAACTACGCCACGGTTATTTATTGCTGATCAGGTTAAGAATTTGTTACTGAGCTTAGGAATTGGATTACCGTTGCTTTACGCTATCGCATGGATTTATCAAGAATTGCAAAGTGTTTTTTGGCTGGTGGCTTGGCTGCTTGTTGCCAGTTTTACTCTTTTTATGTTTGTTTTTGGGACGCGCATCTTTTTGCCGATTTTCAATAAGTTGAAACCGCTCCCAGAGGGAGAGTTACGCGATGAGATCGAAATCTATTGCAATTCCCAAGGGTTCCCACTTTCTAAGTTATATGAAATGGATGCCTCCAAGCGCTCTACGAAATTGAACGCTTTTTTCTCCGGAATGGGCAAAGTTAAAATCATTGGTTTATATGACACGTTGATCGAGAAATTAAATACTAAAGAAATTGTCGCCGTTTTAGCGCACGAAGTGGGTCATTACAAGCGAAAGCACATTTTTACTATGTTTCTTTTTAGCCAGGTTCAAACGCTGATTATGTTCTCGCTTATGGGTTGGCTATTAAGTAATCCAAATCTTTCTGCGGCGCTCGGATCAAAGATTCCGAGTTTCCACCTTTCAATGTTGGCATTCTTCTTACTTTTCATACCGGTTTCTACAGTTCTTGGTTTAATCAATAATTCATTCTCACGGCATAATGAGTATCAAGCTGATCAATATTCGATTGAAACTTATCCAGGGGCAGTCGAGTATATGTATTCGGCTTTAAAGAAGCTTTCTGTTAATTCGTTGAGTAACTTAAACCCACATCCAGTTTATGTTGCAGTTCATTACTCGCATCCACCAATATTGCAGAGGTTAGCAAGACTCAAGTGAACTCAGATTTTATTGAACAAGATCAATCGCAGCAGGTAAGGCAACTTGAAGAATTGTCACGATTGGTATTGTCCGAATACGGAATACAAGCGCAAGAGATTACTTCGATTAATTATGAATATAACGCTACTTTCAAAATAGTATCCTTAGATGGCAAATGCTTTGCGTTGCGTATCAATATAAATTCTCCCAGAAGTATCGAAAATATTAGGGGCGAAATTGCTTGGGTAAAACAACTCTGCGAGCTTGGCATAGTTAATGTAGCCAAACCAATTTGTAATCTCGCAGGCGAATATGTCACAACGAAATTTTCTCTAATCATAGGTAAGGAGCTAAATTGCGTTCTCTTTGGTTGGGTACATGGAGAAGATGTCGGAGATGAACCCTCCGCAGAGCAGCTGTTTTTAGTTGGCAAGAGTATGGCGCTAATGCACATAATGAGTAGAGATTTTGTTTTGCCAAAAGGTGCAGTTTTGCCTTCGTTTAAAGATCCATTCTGGGAAACCGAAGATTTGCTCTTAAGCATTAAGAGTCAACTCAAAGAGAGCGACAAATCAAGGATTGCGGCGGCTTTTAAAAAAATTGGTGATACTACAGATGCAATGTATCGGAGAGAAAATTCTTTGTTGATTCACGCGGATCTGCATGGCTGGAACCTCAAATGGAACGCAGGAGTACTTTCGATATTGGATTTTGATGATTGTGGTTTTGGTTTACGAATCCAAGACATTGCTACTGCGCTTTACTATTTAGATACGCCGGATCAAGATGAAGCGCTGCTGTCAGGTTATAAATCGATTGCACCTTTACCGATTTACAGCGATGAGGAATTGCGAGCGTTACTTCTACATCGGAGGTTGATGTTACTTAATTACTTGTACGAAACCGATAATAAAGAGCATCGAGCTATGATTCCCACATATCTGGAAGAAACTTCAAAGCGAATTGATAAATTTTTGGCAATTTGATCTCTTTAGTGGACCGTACTGGGATCGAACCAGTGACCTTTTCCATGTCGAGGAAACGCGCTACCAGCTGCGCCAACGGTCCTTCTTTTCTTAGTGAATCATATATTGGATTTATGCCCGTCCAAAATCATCTTCAACACGCTCGATATCATCTTCACCGAAATATGTGCCAGTTTGAACTTCAATAAAGACGAGGTCGCTATTTCCGATATTTTCTATTCTATGCAACTGGCCAATCTCTATATCTACCGATGAATTAGACATTTTCTCAAATTTATTTTCGCCGACTGTCACCAGCGCATTTCCAGAAACAATAAACCAATGTTCTGCTCTTTTTTGATGACGTTGTAGTGACAGCCTTGCCCCTGGTTTTACGGTAATTGTTTTTACTTTATGAGTACTAGTTTCGAAAAGGACTTCATAATTTCCCCAAGGGCGGTCGGATTTTTCTAGCGTCATGAGGAAAATACTACTTCACGAGCTAAAAGGGCTGCGCCTAGCTCTGCACTGCTGCTATTTAAAAGGGCTTTTCGTACGGTTAGGTTTGCCAAGAATGCATGAGGTCTAACCCGGAGAGCAAGGTCAGAAATGAATTTCTGATAAAAAATTTCAGAACTTAAAGCAACGCCTCCTGTGCAGATAATTTTTGAAAGGTCGTTTATTAGCATCACATTGACTGTGGCTTGCGCAATGGCAGATGCGCCAATTTCTATAGTTCTTCGGGCTGCTTGGTCACCAGATTCAGCGAGTGAATTCAATTCAGCAAAATCCGTTATTGGTTGAGTTACGCCATTTTCAATAGCGCGAGAAACCATTGCGGAACCACCGGCGTAAAACTCAACACATCCAATTGCACCACATTTGCATGTTGGACCATCAAATGTGACCGATGCATGACCGAAATACCCAGAGTTTCCAGTATCGCCAGTTAGCACTTTGCCATTTGCAATTAATGCGCCACCTATTCCAGTTCCGGCGTTAACCAAGAAGGCACTAGAAGTTTGGAGAGTGCTATCAAGGGAAATCTCGGCCCTAGCCATTCCAATAATGTCTCCTTGGATTGCAATCTTCGGTTTCGATTCATTTCTTGCTAGTTGATCTAGAACAATTGCACCCAATGGGAATTTACGAAAACCTGGAATATTTACTGGACTTATTTCAATGCGCTGTAAATCAATTGGTCCAGCGCTGGAGATTCCGACGCTGACAATCGAGCTTTGAATTTTTGCTAACTCTGAAATTGCATTTCTAATGTCGAATTCAATATCTGCAGCGGAACGATTCCCAGAATCAATCCGATAATTTTGTTGGAGTTCGCAGGTTGGGCTATAGAGTCCAATTGTTATTTTTGTGCCGCCAACATCGATGCCGATTAGATATTGGGATGAAGACATGCGCCGACTTTACGGTAAATGTTTATTTAGGAATGTGGAGGTCGGGACGGGATTTGAACCCGTGTAGCGGGATTTGCAGTCCCGAGCCTCGCCTCTCGGCCACCCGACCGTGGGTGTAGTAAGCACCGAGCGGACGACCGGGATCGAACCGGCGACCTGAACCTTGGCCAGGGTCCGCGCTACCACCGGCGCTACGTCCGCAAAACTCCAGCTACCCGATAAAAGACGACCAGCAAGAGCAAGGCGAAATCTATCCTAGGTAAGGCGCATCTCCCAAGTCGAAAGTTTGAGCGGTTGGAGTACCTTCGCGTCATGTTCGAAAATGTGAGTGTGCTGCCTGAGGCGTATTTTTGGATGAAAGGTAAGAGCGCTCGAAAAT
>CAIRHO010000033.1 GCA_903878415.1 uncultured Actinomycetes bacterium | reverse complement strand
TAACTGGCGATACCGCTACAACAACTTTACCTGCTGGCGTAACGGCAGAAGCAGCTGCAAAATTTGCGAGCCTTGATTGCTCCCTCGCAACATCTCGCCAAGCCGGGGGTGGCGATGACGCTAATGCGCAGATTGTTGCTTGCGATCGTGCTGGCGCTAATAAATATGTTCTGGCTGGCGCCGAAGTAGTTGGCCGTGATGTATCTAAAGCGGTTGCAGCGATAGATCAACAAGGTGCAGCTGGTTGGTATGTTTCGTTATCTTTCAATAATGATGGCACTAAGAAATTTGGCGACATCACAACACGAGTTGTTTCATTACCAACGCCGCAGAATCAAGTTGCGATTGTTCTTGATGGACTCGTTGTTTCCGCTCCGCGCATCAACGAAGCAATTGTTTCGGGTAATGCGCAAATCACTGGAAGTTTTAGCCAAGCAGAAGCACAGGATTTAGCAAATGTTCTTAAATATGGAGCGCTTCCATTGGCTTTTGATCGCGGCGAAGTACAACAAGTTTCGCCGACGCTCGGTGCTGATCAGCTACGTGCCGGATTACTCGCGGGTTACCTGGGGCTATTCCTAGTTGTCATCTATTCATTGCTCTATTACCGGGGCCTTGGCATAGTTTCAGTCGGATCACTGGGAGTCGCATCAGCGCTTGTTTATGCGCTTTTCTTACTTCTTGGACAATGGATTGGCTTCACTTTAACGCTTGCAGGTATCGCAGGCGCAATTGTATCTATCGGTATTACGGCTGACTCTTTCATCGTCTATTTTGAAAGATTACGAGATGAAGTTCGAGAAGGTAGGTCGCTACGTTCGGCCGTGGAAAGTGGCTGGGTGAGAGCGCGACATACAATTATTGTTGCCGATTTAGTTTCACTTATTGCCGCTTCATTACTTTATTTCTTTGCGGTCGGCGGCGTACGTGGATTCGCATTCACTCTTGGTCTAACAACCCTGGTAGACCTAATCGTAGTTTTCTTCTTCACAAAGCCACTTGTAACAATTATGGCTTCACGTAAATTCTTCAACAGTGGTTCTGCGATCAGCGGTTTCTCACAGAAGAGTTTAGGTATAGCTCCAAAAACTTCAACCGCAAAAGTAGGGGAGTAATCGTTATGTCATCACTCGCAGGCATTGGCGGAAAACTTTACCGCGGCGAAAAATCTATAGATTTTATTGGCAAACGTCGTCGATGGTATGCATTCTCCGGAATTTTGATTATTGCATCTATTTTTGCACTCAGTTTCCAAGGTTTGAAGTTGGGTATCGAATTCAAAGGCGGTTCTTCGTTCACAGTTACTCAAAGTGCAGTAACTGTTGAAGCAGCTCGGAGCGCAGTTGCCTCCACCGGAATTGTTTCCGAAGTAATCGTGCAGAAGATCGGTAACAATAAAGTCCAAATTCAAACTGGCGCTCTTTCTTCGGTAGAATCAAATGCTATTCAAGATGCACTTGCCGCCAAATTTGGCGTAAAAGTTGAATCAATCGATACCCAAAGCGTGGGTCCTTCATGGGGTAAAGAAATTACGCGGAAAGCGCTCTATGGTTTGATTGCATTTATTTTTGTAGTGATGCTTTATCTAGCGATGGCTTTCGAGCCAAAAATGGCCATAGCCGCAATAGTTGCAGTAATCCATGACGTTTTTATTACTGTTGGAATATATGCATTAGTTGGCTTCGACGTTACGCCCGCAACAGTGATTGGTTTCTTAACTATTCTCGGTTATTCACTTTACGACACTGTTGTGGTTTTCGATAAAGTTAGAGAGAACACTAAAACTGTAACGAGTTCTGGAAAAATGACTTATTCGCAAGCAGCAAATCTTGCGGTAAACCAAACTCTGGTGCGTTCTTTCAATACTTCGTTAACTGCGTTAATCCCCGTAGGTTCAATACTTTTCGTAGGCGCTGGTTTATTAGGAGCCGGAACGCTAAAGGATCTTTCACTTGCCTTATTTATTGGACTTGCAACTGGAACATATTCATCAATATTTATTGCTACTCCATTTCTAGCAGCGCTTCGCGAACGCGAACCAGCGATGCAAGCACTTGCTAAAAGAGTAGCTGCCCGTGGCGGACCTGCTACAACGTCTCTCTTCCAAAGTTCTGAAAAATCCAATTCAACTCAAAATGTTGGTGAAACAACTTCTGATAACCGAACCCGTGGCCCACGAAATCAACCGAAACGAAAGCGCAAGAACCGTCGTTAAAATTTAATAGACATATATGAGCGCCATTATTTCAAGCATTACCGATCGATTAAAAAACGGCGCTACCAAAAGCGAGGTGGCGCTTTTAGAAAAGGCGTTCACAACGGCAGAGAACGCGCACTCAGGACAATTACGTAAATCGGGCGATCCATATATAACTCACCCAGTTGCGGTAGCCGAAATTCTGGCAGATCTTGGTCTTGATATTCCAACAATAGTTGCTGCGCTGTTGCATGACACCGTGGAAGATACGCCGTATTCATTAGCAGATGTGAGAGCAGATTTTGGAGATGAAGTTGCTGGATTAGTTGATGGCGTGACAAAGTTAGATAAATTAACTTACGGTCCTACCGCCGAAGCAGAAACTGTCCGGAAAATGGTAGTTGCAATGTCACGCGATATTAGAGTTTTAGTAATTAAGCTTAGCGATCGGTTGCATAACGCCAGGACATGGCAATATATTGCTATTGAATCTGCGCAACGGAAAGCGCGCGAAACCATTGATATTTACGCGCCGCTTGCTAATCGTCTTGGCATGAACGCAATCAAATGGGAGCTCGAAGAGTTATCTTTTAAAACTTTAGAATCTAAGAAATATGAAGAGATTGAGCGATTAGTAATAGAGCGTTCACCCTCACGAACAAAGCTAACTGAAGAATTTATGGACACGCTGAATTCTGATCTTAAGCTAGAAAAAATTAAAGCAGATGTCACTGGCAGACCGAAGCATCTTTATAGCGTTTATCAAAAAATGGTAGTTCGAGGCCGCGAATTCAATGATATTTATGATCTAGTCGGTATTCGAGTTTTGGTTGAAGATGTCCGTGATTGTTATGCAGTTCTCGGCGCGGTGCATGCGAGATGGAGTCCAGTTCCTGGAAGATTTAAAGATTACATTGCAATGCCCAAATTCAATCTTTATCAATCTCTACACACCACCGTAATTGGACCAAATGGAAAAGCTGTGGAAATTCAAATTAGAACGCACGATATGCATGCAAGAGCAGAGTATGGAATCGCCGCTCATTGGAAATATAAGCTTGGTAAAAAGGCAAAAAGTGAAGTTCAAAGTCCGGATATGCTCTGGTTAAAACAGCTGCACGAATGGCAACAAGAAACTTCCGATGTAAATGAGTTTTTGGATGCTTTGCGATACGACCTGCGCACACCGGAAGTATTTGTTTTCACACCAAAGGGGAGCGTGATTGCACTACCTGAGGGATCAACTCCAGTTGATTTCGCATATGCAGTTCATACAGAGGTTGGTAATCATTGCGTTGGCGCTAAAGTAAATGGAAAATTGGTTTCATTGGCACTTCCATTAGTAAATGGAGATGTAATCGAAGTTGTTCTGAACAAAAGCGAAAACTCCGGACCAAATCGCGATTGGTTGGCTTTTGCTAAATCGCCAAGAGCCCGCTCAAAAATTAAAGCATGGTTTAGCAAAGAGCGACGTGAGGAAGCCATTGATGCAGGCAAGGAATCGATTGCTCGTCAAATGCGGAAAGTGGGTTTACCACTGCAGAAGATTTTGGCTGGCCATGCACTGTTGGAGTTAGCTCATGAGATGCGCTATCCCGATATTGAATCACTTTATGCTGCCGTTGGCGATGGCCATGTCTCATCTACATCAATAATAGAGAAATTAGTTTCAGCACTTGGTTTAGATGATCATCATGAAGAACCAGCGCTCGAAAATCTAATCAGCGGAGCCACAATTCACGCACCTAAGCGGAGTGCATCCGGTGTAATTGTTGAAGGCGTTGGGGAAGTTCTAATCAAGCTTGCGCGTTGTTGCACTCCAGTGCCGGGAGATGCTATTACCGGATTTATTACTAAAGGTAGCGGCGTATCAATTCACCGGGTTGATTGCATAAATGTTGCCGATTTGGAATTAAACCAAGGTGATCGTATGGTCGGAGTTAAATGGGATCCAAATGCAAAGAGTATTTATCTTGTAAATATTCAAGTAGAAGCGTTAGACCGGGCGCGGCTTCTTTCGGATGTAACAAGAACTCTTTCCGACCAACATGTTAATATTTTGAGCGCAGCTGTAAGCACATCGAGAGATCGTGTTGCAATTTCGCGGTTTTCATTTGAGATGGCTGATGCCACTCATTTAGATGCTATTTTGACAGCTGTACGAAATATTGAAGGTGTTTACGATGTATCTAGAGTTACTAATAATTAATTAGTAAATTCAGACAATCCCTTTTCTGCTTCGGCTAACCATGCGCGGCGAGCGATAGCAGCTTCTCGCAGTTCGCCAGCTTTCTTAACATTTCCGGCAGCATCAGCTTTTGCAGCTTGGGCTTCGTAATTTGCAACAGCTGCTGATAATTGACTAACGACATCATTAGCCCGCGCCTTTGCGGTTGGGTCGCTCTTACGCCATTTCTCCGCTTCAGCTTCTTTGATTGCCTTTTCAACCGCTTCGAAGCGTTTATCAAAAGCAGCGCGCTTACTCCGCTCTGTCATGCCAATTTTGCTCCATTTGGTCTGCAGATCTCGGAATTTGCGGCGGGCCTCTTCCAGGTTGTTGATTGGGAGCAACGCTTCAATTTCCAAAATCAAAGTTTCACGCTTAGCCAAGTTCTCGACCATGGTTCCTTGACGTTTCTCCAGGTCGCTATTTTTCGCTGCAAAAAAAGTATCTTGCGCAGTTTTAAAACGAAGCCAAAGTTTGGCATCATCATTTTTCTTACCACGACCCGAGAGTTTCCATTGATCCATTAGCGCTTTATATCGTCGAGCAGTAGCTACCCAATCGTGTGAATTTGCTAAGGATTCAGCTTCTGAAACAATGATTTCCTTTGCAGATTTCACAGCCGATTGCGCTTGCAGCAATGTTGCAAAATGGGTTCTACGGCGTTTATCAAATTTATTTCGTGACGTAGAGAAGCGTTTCCAAAGATCAGCATCCGCCTTCTTATCTAGGCGTGGCGCTTTCTTCCATTCGTCCAAAAGCGTTTTCAATCTTTCGCTAGTTAGTTTCCAGTTTTCAGATAGCGCATGCATCTCAGCTTCCGCAACTAATTTCTCTTTAATGGCTGCACCTTCTGCGCGCTTAACCGCTTTAGCCGCCGCTTCGGCAGCTTTACGGGCTTCAAAAATACTTTTATGTTCTTCGATAAGCATTGGGATCTGTTCTACAGATAATTTCAACGCTGCAAGATTTCCTACGCCATTTAGATTCTCAACTTGCTGGCGAAGTTTGGTTACTGCAGCACCTGCATCAGATGGGACCATCGCGCCACTTTTAATACGTGCGGCAAGGAGTGCAACTTCAGAAGCGAGAGCTTCGAATTTTCTTACGAAATATGCAAGTGCTTCGTCAGGAGTTTTTCCTGGATATGAGCCGACTGCTTTTTCGCCTTCGCCGGTTATTACAAATACTGTTCCATCTGCTCCTACACGACCATACTTTGCTGGATCGCCAACCAGAGCTGCTGCTGGTGAAATTATTGCTGATTCTGTTGTGGCGTTATCCATGTGGAGCCTGCTTCCTCTTGCGCGATTATCGTTTGCACGATTTACGCTCTGTTGTCGTATAGGGCGGTTTTTTAACTTTATTCTTACTGTTTAACTAGTTTCACTCACTTTTAGAGAGTAAATCAAGCGTTGCAGTAGGTGGTAAAGGTACCCTGAACCCCTAGTTGAGCAAAAGAGAAGGTATTTCCCGCTCAATGAACGGGCGGTGAGCGCGTTTTATGGGTGCCATTAGGTGTAAAGGGGAAGGGTTAAATGTTAGTTGAGTCAATAGCGGCACCCTTTTACGCCACTAATTGTTGGATTTTGTCTACCGGCAAGAACGAAGAATGCGTCATAGTCGATCCTGGAATCGCGATACCGGATTTAACTAATGAGATTTATGAAATTATTGATGAATATAAATTAAAACCAGTAGCAGCGCTTCTGACGCATGGCCATCTCGATCATACTTTTTCAGTAGTTCCACTGGCGGAATCGGTAGCGGGTGGTGAGAGTGCAAATAAATTTATTACTTATATTCATTCTGGAGATCGAGAGTTACTTACCTATCCAGAACGCGCACTTAGTTCCGAATCAGCACAATTGATTTCAATGCTGGCGAGTGAAACCGGTCGCAATTCTTATCATGAACCTAAAGAAGTTAAAGAGGTAAAGAGTAACGAAATCCTTAACATCGCTGGAATGTCCATTAAAATTCTGCATGCACCAGGTCATACTCGCGGATCTGTCATCTTTATAGTTGATGAAAATATCGCCTTAACCGGCGATGTGCTCTTTGCGGGTTCGATTGGTAGAACTGATCTACCAACTGGTTCTATGGTTGATATGACTAGGACGTTGCAAGAAAAAGTTTTGACTCTTTCAGATGGAGTGCGAGTGCTTCCTGGACATGGCCCAGAAACTACAATCGCGCAGGAGCGGAAGAGCAATCCTTATTTGAAGAATTTGACGGTAGGTGCCAGATGAAATTTCAGGCTCCAAAAGGAGTAAGTGAATATTTTCCAGAACGATCGATCGCTTTTGAAAAAGTACGGAGAGAACTGATTTCTCCGGCAAAATTAGCAGGATACAAATTATTAGAGCTGCCAGTTTTTGAAGATACTGAAGTTTTCACTCGCGGAGTAGGTGAATCTACTGATGTGGTCTCGAAAGAAATGTATACATTTGAAGATCGTGGCGGTCGCTCAATTACATTACGGCCAGAAGGCACTGCCGGAGTAATGCGGGCGGTTATTGAACATGGCTTAGATCGTGGTCAATTACCAGTAAAAGTTTGGTATTCAGGTCCGTTTTTTCGTGCAGAACGACCACAAGCTGGTCGTTATCGTCAGTTCTATCAAGTTGGTATTGAAGCTATCGGATTAGATGATCCTGCTATTGATGCCGAAGTTATTGCTATTGCAGACGCAGGATATCGAAATTTGGGTTTAACGAAATTCCGGTTGGATATTACTTCGCTGGGAGATTCAGCTTCGCGTGCCGCTCATCGCGAGGTTTTAGTGAAATATATTTCCAAATTGGATTTAGATGAGGCCACAAGAGCACGAGTTGAATTGAATCCATTGCGCCTTTTTGATGATAAACGAGAAGCTGTAGTAAAGATGATGGCGGGCGCACCATTACTTATTGATTACTTAACCCCACAGAGCGCTTCCCACTTTGAAAAGGTAAAGAAATATTTAGATAAATTAGGTATTAGATACGCAATAAATCCGCGGATGGTTCGCGGCTTAGATTATTACACCGGTACCGCATTTGAATTTGTTCATGAATTATTGGGTGCACAATCTGGACTTGGTGGTGGCGGTAGATATGACGGGCTGATGGAATCATTAGGCGGACAGAATTTATCTGGAATTGGTTTTGGGCTTGGTATTGATCGAACTTTGCTTGCTTGCGAGGCTGAAGGGATCGACTTAACTTCGCAATCCCGACCCGATCTTTACGTAATACCACTGGGTGAAGAAGCAAAAGATTTTTCAATTAAGTTCATTGATGATTTGCGCAAAAACGGTGCGATAGTTGATTGTGCTTATGGAGATCGTGCGCTAAAAGGGGCAATGAAAGGCGCTGATAAGAGCGGTGCCAAGTTTGCGATAGTGATTGGTGATAGCGAAATCTCCTCCGGGATCGGCGAGCTTAAAAATATGGAAACTGGTGTAACTTCTTCGGTTACCCTTAGTGCTATTAATGCTAAATCGTTTAATTAGAGATTAGGTTCAGGAGCATCGTGTTACGCACTCATAACGCTGGGGATATTAGACCGTCGCATATCGGATCTGAGATCAAATTGGCTGGGTGGGTAGCGCGGCGACGCGATCATGGCGGCGTAGCATTTATTGATTTGCGGGATGCCACCGGTGCAGTGCAGGTAGTTATTTCAGATGAATCAGTTGCTGGTTCACTACGTGCAGAATGGTGTGTTTTAATCATGGGCGAAGTAGTTGCTCGCCCAAGTGGTAATGAAAATGGTGCGATTCCGACTGGGGCTATCGAGGTCATTTGTAAAGAGTTAACGGTCCTGTCAGAGGCAGCAGCGCTGCCGTTCCCGGTTGATAGCGGCGACACATCAAACATCAGCGAAGAAGTTAGATTGAGATATCGATATTTGGATTTGCGTCGAGAAGGGCCAGCTCATAATTTAAGAGTGCGGTCAAAAGTTACGTCAGTCATTCGTTCAGTCATGAGTGAGAGTGATTTTTTAGAAATTGAAACGCCATATTTAACTCGATCTACACCCGAAGGCGCGCGGGATTTTTTGGTACCGGTCCGTTTACAACCGGGTAGTTGGTACGCACTTCCGCAATCGCCACAATTATTTAAACAGTTATTAATGGTTGCTGGCATGGAACGTTATTATCAAATAGCACGATGCTTTCGTGATGAAGATTTCCGGGCTGATCGCCAACCAGAGTTCACGCAACTTGATATTGAGATGTCATTTGTAGATCAAGCTGATGTTTTGGAAGTAGCCGAACGCATACTTTCGCGGGTATTTAAGGAAGTAGTTGGGTATCAAATTACGACACCAATTCCGCATATGACATATCACGAAGCAATGCGACGATTTGGTTCGGATAAGCCAGATCTCAGATTTGGTAATGAAATCACTGATGTCACAACGTTTTTTACTGACACGGCATTTCGAGTTTTTCAGGCAGAATATGTCGGCGCAGTAGTTATGCCAGGTGGTGCTAGTTCAGCCAGACGTGATTTGGATGCTTGGCAGGATTGGGCGAAAGCACGTGGCGCTAAAGGTTTGGCTTATATTTTGGTGCAAGCTGATGGCCAATTAGGCGGGCCAGTTGCTAAAAATCTTTCAGAAATTGAGAGCGCTGGAATTGCGGGTGTGACCGGAGCAAAACCTGGCGATGCAATATTTTTCGCCGCGGGGGATCGACATAGTTCGCAGAATCTTTTAGGCGCGGTTCGACTAGAAATTGGGGAACGGTGCGATTTAATCGATAAGAGTGCATGGAATTTCCTCTGGGTAGTTGATGCGCCGATGTTTGAAAAAACTGATAGCGGTGGTTGGACCGCTGTTCACCACCCTTTCACCGGGCCTAAACCTGAATTTGAAAATACTTTTGCAAACGAACCAGGAGCTGCCCTTGCATATGCTTACGACATTGTGCTCAACGGAAATGAAATTGGTGGCGGCTCAATCCGTATTCATCGTCGCGACATTCAGCAGCAAGTATTTTCAGTGATTGGTCTATCAAAGGCTGAAGCAGAAAGTAAATTTGGATTCTTGTTAGAAGCTTTTAATTACGGCCCACCTCCACATGGCGGAATCGCTCTTGGATTGGATCGATTGTGTGCACTTATTACTGGTTCTGAATCAATACGCGAAGTTATTGCTTTTCCAAAAACAGCAAGCGGCGGTGACCCTTTAACTGGCGCGCCAACACCAATTACGCCAGCACAACGCAAGGAGAGCGGGATTGATTCTCAACCTGAAGCGGAGTAAGACGCTTCAAATTTCTATTCTTGCGTTATCTTTAATTTTGATTTCTAGTGGCTGTGGTAACCCTACTAATGAATTTGTTTCGTTTAAAGAAGATGGTGTTTACTTCACAGTTCCTACCGAATGGCATGCAATATCTAATCAGGAACTTTCAGACTATGAAGCAAAGTCCACCGATGCAGGAGCTGCCGAAAGATTAGCAGCGGTTAAATGGCAAGTGGCGTATTCACCTAGCCCGAATATTAAACCGACGGATGTCTTCAGTATCGCCGCGAAAGAATCCCCGATAGTTTTTTTAAGAATTCGAAACTTGTATCCAAGTGAAGTTAATGCTGTTTCGTTTAATGCGCTGCGGGATATTGTGGTGCCTTTATCTTCATGGATAGATGGTTCCTTAGCTGCACCGAAATTTACTTTGCTCGATGACCAAAATTTTAACGATAAGGGTGCAACTGGGAAGCGGAGTGTTTTCAGTTTCGCCGCCTCGAATGATAAATTGGAGACCATCAATCAAACAGTGGCGTTATCTCCAGATCGAACCGTTCTGTACGTTCTAATAGTGCGATGTAGCGCAACTTGCTATACACAGAATCAATCGACTCTGGATAAGATAACCGACTCGTTCACAATACGGGGAAGATAGAACTTTGATAAGGGAGCAGCATGTCTGAAGTTTCGACTAGTAGACCACGAGATACAGATCGCAAAACTCGAGTTCATCTTTCGCTTTATGATCGTAGTAAATTTGTAATTCTTTTCGCCCTAGTTTTCTTCATTCTGGTTTGGGCTGATATGTCCGATAATCCGATACTTGGCTTTTCTGACGCAGTCCGAGGCAACGCAGATTCCCGGTGGTGGATATTCCCGTTGCTTGCAATTGAATTAATAAGACAAACTCATTTTCTATTGTCAGAATTGCTTGCTCCGTACCATGGAATTTGGCAGAAATATTTTAAGTTTATAGACCGATTGATTCATAAATTGAGCGATTGGACGAGATATAGATTATCAAGAATAATTAAATATTTACTGCTCTTATCTTTGTTGGCGGTAATACTTGGAGCTATTTATAAAGAAACTCCAGTTAGAGCGTTATTTTTTGCACCAAAAGCTTTATGGAGCGCACTGCCGATGTTGGGCCAATTGCTATTTGCAGTTTTCTTTGTAGTGATTCAATTTGCGGCAATTTTTTGGTTTCTAAGTAGAGGTGGCGTTGATACTTATTTCCCAGATGATATTAGAACTCGATTCTCTGATGTATGGGGTCAAGATCATGTTCTAAATCGAATACGAGAGAATTTGGTTTTTCTGGAGAACCCAGAGAGCATTGAAAAACATGGTGGTTATGTCCCTGGTGGAATTTTATTATGGGGGCCGCCAGGTACTGGTAAAACTTTAATGGCTGAATCCATGGCAGGTGAAACTGGGAAACCTTTCGTTTTTGTCGATCCAGGTGCCTTTACAAATATGTTTATGGGTGTCGGTGTATTAAAAGTTAAAGGGCTATTTCGAAAATTACGAAAATTGGCGCTGCGATATGGCGGAGTTGTTGTTTTCTTTGACGAGGCTGATGCTTTAGGTAATAGAGGGATTGTTTCCGGCGGTGGCCAAAATAGAGCAGACCAAAAAATTAAAAGCGAAATTTTTGGAAATACCTGTCACGGCGGAAATTATCTTTCGGAGAGCACTGCGGCTCTATTAGTTCGCAACGCTTTTGTGATGGGCGGCGCGGGCGGCCAGGGCGGCGGCGGCATGGGAACTTTGCAAGCCCTTCTAACTGAATTATCAGGATTAAAAAAGCCAAGAGGTTTCTTTAATCGCATTGTTCGTCGAACTTTAGGGATGCGGCCAAAGAGTCCGCCGAAATATCGAATTCTTGTCGTTATGGCAACTAATATGCCAGAAGCTTTAGATGAAGCCTTGTTACGGCCAGGTCGAATTGATCGCATGTACCGAGTTGGCTATCCAAGTAAAGCTGGACGTGTTCGCACCTATGAAGGTTATTTCGCAAAAGTTTCACATTCGCTAACCGGTGAAGAGATCGATAAATTAGCCACGATCACTCCATACGCTACGGGCGCGACCATAAAAGATTTAATTAATGAAGCTCTGATTATGGCTATTCGAAATGGTCGTACTTCGATTATTTGGTCAGATGTACTTCGAGCCAAGCAATTAAAGGAATTAGGACCTGCCGAAGATGTTGAATATATTGAGAGAGAACGCCATGCTGTTGCAGTTCATGAAGCGTGTCACGCTGTTATGGCACATTTGACCAGGCGCCATATGGAAATCGATTTGGCCACAATTGAAAAAGGATCCGATTATTTAGGAATGGTGGCAAGCATTCCTCCTGATGACCAATTCACAAGGTGGCGAACTGAATATGAGTCCGACATTTTAGTTTCCTTGGCATCACTTGCTGGAGAACGAATGTTTTTCAAAGGTGATAATTCTTCTGGAGTCTCTGGTGACCTGGAAAGCGCGACAACTGTTGCAGCGTTAATGGAAGGTCAATGGGGGATGGGATCTACAGTTTCCTCATATGCATCTAGCAGAAGAATGGATCTAGGTGCTCCCGGTGGCGGCAAAAAAGATGAGTCGAGTAAAGAGATGAAGCGAGCTCTCGCCGATCGAATTGAAGATAACCTTGCTTCACTCTTAGCAAAAGCGGAAATTATTCTTCGCGATAATCGCCGAAAAGTTCTTGCAGTAGCGCATGCACTAGAAATTCACAAAACACTTTCGGGAGATGATGTAGTCGCTGTTATCGAAGGTAAATCCGGAACCATTGCGGATGGACGGTTCTATCAAATTGAAGAAAATATGATTGCGATTGAGGCTTATCATGATGCTGCCGTGGTTGCGCATTCCGAGCATAAAAAGCCAGATATTGAGATTCCAAAATTCCAGCAAGGCTGAACCTGCGACAAGTAGGTAACTTAGTCAGGTAGCCTAGGCAAATGGGTCCAGGTGGAATTGCAACAATTATTGCAGCAGCTGCGCTTGCAGTAATTGCAGTCGCCATTGCTTATGCGGTAATTCGACTAAGTCGTGTAATAGATGAAGTTGGAAGCGCAGTAAAATCAATCACCGAAGAAACGACCCCGTTATTAGAAGAGGTAACAACCACAGTTAAATTGGTTAACGGGCCGTTACACAGCATAAATCGCGTAACTAAATCAGTGGAAGATATTTCGTCGAAAATTTCAACAACAACCTCCGCTTTTTTAGATAAAAATGAATTGGCTATGAAAGTAGCTGGCGGCTTATTGACTGCAGCGCAGTTACGTAAAGGAAAAAATAGAACCAAAGCGAAAACCAAAGGTAAATCTTCGAAGAAGTCGAAGTCTTTTGTTGACGACGAGGAATACGAGTAAATAGGTGGAATCAGCGGAAATTCGCGCGCGCTGGTTACGTTTCTTTGAATCCGATAACCGTGCTGGCCTGACTCATACAGTCGTACCATCGGCTTCCTTAATTCTCAATGATCCAAACCTTTTATTAGTCAATGCTGGAATGGTTCCCTTTAAACCATATTTTTTGGGCGAGATTGAGCCTCCTTACAAGCGAGCAACTTCAGTACAAAAATGTGTACGTACCCTAGATATTGATGAAGTTGGGAAAACAACTCGCCATGCATCATTTTTTCAGATGTGTGGAAACTTCTCTTTTGGTGATTATTTCAAAGAAGGCGCTATCGCTCTTGCTTGGGATTTACTCACTCGTCCGATAATAGATGGCGGATTTGGGTTTCCAGAATCCAAATTATGGGTAACGGTTTATTTGGATGATGATGAAGCTGCAAATATTTGGCATGAGAAAATTGGTATTCCAAAGGAGCGAATTCAGCGACGTGGAATGGCCGATAATTTCTGGTCAATGGGAGTTCCAGGACCTTGTGGACCTTGTTCCGAAATTTATTATGATCGTGGTCCCGAGTATGGCAAAGAAGGCGGGCCCATAGCTGACGAGGACCGCTATCTGGAAGTGTGGAATTTAGTTTTCATGCAGAATATTCGCGGTGAAGGTGGGGAGAAAAACAGCTTTCCGATAGTAGGGGAATTACCGGCTAAGAATATTGACACTGGCTTGGGTCTCGAACGCACTGCCGCACTTTTGCAGGGTGTAGAAAATATTTATGAAATTGATACAACTATGCAGATATTAAATAGGGCTAGTGAATTAGCTGGAGTCAAATACGGAAAAGATATGAAGAGTGACGTATCGCTGCGCGTGATCGCTGACCACACTAGAACTGCGATGATGCTGATTGGCGATGGCGTTACTCCAGGTAATGAAGGAAGAGGTTATGTTCTGCGCCGAATGATGCGCCGCACTACCCGCAATATGCGACTTTTGGGTGCAGAAGATGCCAATATGAACGAACTAATGAATAGTTCAATTTCGGCCATGGGTACGCAATACCCGGAACTAGTCACAGATAAGAATCGGATAATTTCTGTCGCAGTGGCAGAGGAAAGCGTTTTTTTACAAACTTTGAAAAGCGGTACTCAGATATTTGATTTGGCAAGTAAAGTCTTAAAAACGAGCGGTGGCGTAAAATTAAGTGGAGATGAAGTTTTTAAACTTCATGATACTTATGGTTTTCCTTTTGACTTAACCTTGGAAATGGCGAGTGAAGAAGGCTTAACTATCGACGAGACCGGATTTCGTCGATTAATGAAGGAACAGAAAGATCGCGCCAAGGCGGATGCCAAAGCGAAAAAGAGTGGCCATACTGATTTAACTGAGTATCGAAAAATCTTGGATGAGTCCGGAAAAATTGAGTTTGTTGGATACCAAAAAATACAAAGTGAATCCAAGATCAATGGATTTTTGGTCGACGGAGTTTATGCGAACGAAGCTAAAGTAGATGATGAGATAGAGATTGTTTTAAATAGAACTCCATTTTATGCTGAAGGGGGCGGCCAACTCGCTGATGCTGGGAGAATTACTTTGGATAATGGCGCAATCATTGAAATTGATGATGTGCAATCGCCACTTCCGGGATTATCAGTTCATCGCGGTCGAGTAATTTCTGGCACAGTTGATAGAAGTGCGACTGCATTGGCTGAAATTGATATTGAGAGAAGAAATGGAATTTCCAGAGCGCATACTGCTACTCATATGGTTCATAAAGCATTCCGCGAAGTTTTAGGCGAAACTGCAACGCAGGCGGGATCTGAAAATTCACCAGGTAGATTTAGATTTGATTTTCCAGCTGCCGGAGCTGTTCCACTATCAGTATTAAATGATGTAGAAGCGCGAGTCAATGCACTACTTCTAGATGATTTGGAAGTTACTGCAGAGGTAATGTCACAAGCGGATGCAAAAGCATCGGGGGCTATGGCGCTTTTTGGTGAAAAGTACGGAGACCAAGTTCGAGTGGTGAGTGTGGGAGATTGGGCTCGCGAACTTTGCGGCGGTACGCATGTATCTAGATCTGGCCAATTAGGAGTTGTTAAATTATTGAGTGAATCCTCAATTGGCGCAGGAGTGCGCCGCGTGGAAGCGCTAGTTGGAGCAGATGCTTATTCATTCTTGGCACGAGAACATCTGCTTTTGAGTTCTTTAACGGAGTTGATAAAAGGTGCACGGCCCGAAGAATTGCCAGAGCGGATTTCTGAACTTTTACAGAAGTTTAAAGAAATTGAGAAAGAATTAGCGATGATTAAAACTGCAGCTGCTATTTCTGATTCCAAGAAATTAATTGATACTGCTTTAAAAATTGGTAAAATCAAGTTAATTCTAACGCGCATGTCTGATGGTGTTTCTGGTGATGATTTACGATCAATATCGCTTAATCTGCGGAATCAAGTTCCAGGATCTGTAGTTGTATTAGCAAGCGTGCAAGACGAGAAAGTAGTTCTAGTTGCAGCAGTAGATCAGCTTGCACAATCTTCCGGTATCAAAGCGGGTGCTTTAGTTAAATCTGGCAGTGCAATTTTAGGTGGTGGCGGTGGCGGTAAAGATGATTTCGCACAAGGTGGAGGGGTTGAAGCAATGAAAATTGATTCGGCTTTCAACGCAATTAAAGAATTAATTGAAGCTACTGCTACCGGTAAATAATATGGAACGCGGTAAGCGGATTGCTTTTGATTACGGTGATGTACGAATCGGCGTAGCAATATCCGACCAAGAGGCAATTTTAGCTGCACCACTAACTACGTTACAAAGCAATTCACCGACTTTGCAGCGCGAGCTATCCGAACTTTTCTTTGACATCACACCAGTTCATGTCTATATCGGATTGCCAACCCATCTTTCCGGTCAAGCTAGCGAAAGCAGTTTAAAAGCAACTCGTTTTGGGGAAATGATTCGCGACAATTTCGGATTTCCGGTTTACATGTTAGATGAACGCTTTTCAACTAAAAATGCGGAGAATCAGTTACGTGCAAGTGGAAAATCAGCTTCCCGTAACCGCGATGTAATAGACCAATTAGCGGCTGCAAATATTTTAGAATTTGCGTTAATGATTGAGAAGAACCAATTTAAGCCCGCCGGCATTTTGTTATGAAGTTATTGAAGGTTTTAATTTTTCCCTTTTTGCTCGTAGTGCTTGTCACGACGGGATTAAGAGCAATTCATCACGGGCCGAATGCTGCCCCAGATTTTCCGGCTGGTTCGGCTAGCTCTGAAGTTTCAATCACACTCACAGACGGCGAGATTGGTTCCGATATTGCCCAGAAATTATTCGATGCTGGAGTTGTGAAATCTGCTGAAGCATTTTTCAGAGTGGCTGTAGGAGATGCTCGTTCAACTCGGATAGCTCCTGGTGAACATATCTTAGAGAGCCGAATTCCAGCCAAAACTGCTTTAGAGCAATTATTGGATAAGAAGCGAATTGTTGATTTAATCATAATTAAAGATGGGGCTCGCCTTGCTGAGATTGTTTCGGCAATCGTTAGTTCCGGATATACAAAAAATGAAGTATTAAATGCCGTTAAGAAAGTAGAACTACCGTTAGGCCGTTCCGCTGGTAATCCTGAAGGGTTTCTTTATCCGGCAAACTATTCTTTTGCAAAGGGAACAAAAATTGATGCGGTATTGCAGAAAATGATATCCACTTTTGTTGCAAATACCACAGCAATAGATTTTTCAACAAAGGTAGAAAATTATTCCGGTTATCAACTACTGATTATTGCTTCTTTAATTCAAGCTGAAGCAGATGCAAAAGATTATGCAAAGGTATCCCGCGTTATTTATAATCGGTTGAAGATTCGGATGCCATTACAGTTAGACACTAGTGTTCAATATTTATTGCAACGACGTGGCGAAATCACACTTGCTATCAAAGAGACAAAAATTCGGAGCAAATATAATACTTATCAGAATTATGGGTTACCGCCCGGACCTATCGGAAGCCCAACCCTTGGAGCACTTGAAGCTGCGTTAAACCCTGAAATGGGTGATTGGCTCTATTTCATTACTGTTAAGCCTGGCGATACAAGATTCACTAAATCAAATACCGAATTTCTTGATTGGAAAGTGGAATACAAGCGCAATGTTAGAGCTGGGTTGTTTAAGGTTAAGCCATGATTCGCGCCGCAGTTTTAGGTTCTCCAATATCCCATTCACTTTCGCCAACCTTGCACAAACGGGCGTATGAAATTTTGGGCGTAGCGGGATTATACGAAGCGATTGAAGTTAGCGAAGTTGAGTTCCCGCAGTTTATGGCAGAAGCTATCTCCATTGATTCCAAGATTGATTGGCGTGGTTTTTCATTAACGATGCCATTAAAAGAGATTGCGGCTAACACGCTTTCAGAAGTTGATCCGGTAGCTTCTCGAATCGCTTCTGCCAACACAGTAATAATTAATCGAAGTCAAAACGATGTTAATCTCCAAGTTATTTCTACCGATGTATCTGCTTTCAGTAACATTTTTAATAGAATGGAATTGACGCAAGATTGCCATGTAAGCGTTATTGGTGGCGGTGGAACTGCCAGAGCCGCAATTGCGGCACTTGATGGTCGAGTACCTAGAATCAATATTTATCAACGTTCCGAGAAAAGAAATAGAGTGATTGCCAATGCCGCTTTGATAAGTGAATTAGTTTTTCACGATTTTTCGCAGTTATCAGATATTTCAAGGAGCGTTCTGGCAGTAAGTACCGTGCCGAAAACTGCATCTGATTTCTTATTATCTTCGCTGCCATCAAAGTTAAAGAAGGAACAGACTTTATTTGATGTTTCATACTCACCTTGGCCGAGTGCATCGCTTTCTGCATGGGATATCGCCGGGGGTTCAATTATCGATGGGCTAGAACTTCTGATCCGGCAAGCCTTAGAGCAAATTCGCATGATGACGATGGTGAGTTTTGATTTCGAGGAGATGCATAAAGCCCTCCGAATGCATGCGATGGAAGTTATCAACAACGCTTAAAGTTAAAGGAGCGGAAGCAACTACGCTGCATTGTGACGCTTTTGGCAACAATACTTTTTGTTATTTATGGATTAGGCATTGCAACTTACGATTTCTTCGCGCAATTGATTCGCAATCGGGTTCTACTCAAATTATTCGCAACTTTATTTTTTTTTGCACTTCTCAACTTCTTATCAAATCCAGCTTTCCGGTACGAAACTCCGTTTAGAATCGCCTGCTTCATAGCTTTTGCGATGTTCCATATTATTTTAGCTCTGATATCGGGCTTGCGTATTGGTGCAGGTGATACTAAATATGCAATGGTGGTTTCATTCTTTCTTTCCGCGATACTTCCGGTGCAGATATTGGTTCCCGGAAACCTGATAGCAATTTTCAATTCTTGGGTTATCGGAGCAATTATGACTTGGCGACGATGGCTACAACTTAAATCGCAAACCGCAATTCCGATGGCTCCCGCCCTATTTTTTGGCGCTTTGACTGGAGTTCTATATTCTTTCTTCTAGGCGCAGCTAATTAGCGCGCAGTAAAGCGTCATAATCTGAGAGAATATCCCAAGAATATTTCGATCATTGAAAGGTTGATAATGCGCTGGCTTACTGCGGGAGAATCTCATGGTCCTGCATTGGTGGGAATTATTGAAGGCATGCCTGCTTCAATTGAAATATCGACGGCAGATATAGATCGAGATTTGCAACGAAGACGGTTGGGATTTGGACGCGGCGCTCGACAAACTTTTGAGGCAGATAAAGTTTCGATTTTGGGCGGAATTCGCCACGGCTTGTCACAAGGTGGTCCTATCGCGATTGAGATTGCCAATTCGGAATGGCCGAAATGGGAAAAAATTATGTCACCAGATCCAGTCGCAGAATATGAAATTTCTAATTTGGCTAGAAATGCGCCACTAACTAGACCTCGACCAGGTCACGCGGATTTAGTTGGGATGCAAAAATATAATTTCGATGATGCGCGGCCTATTCTGGAGCGAGCATCGGCTAGAGAGACAGCTGCTCGAGTTGCACTTGGTGCAGTAGCACGACATTTCTTACGTCAAGCGCTTGGTATTGAAATATTTAGCCATGTATTATCGATTGGTTCCGTTGTAACACCAGAGGGCACTGCACTACCTAAACCTTCGGATAGCGTTGCAATTGACGCGGATCCGGTTCGCTGCGCTGATTTTGAAACTAGTGCACGCATGATTGCAGAAATTGAAGCAGCACATGCGGATGGCGACACTTTAGGAGGAGTAGTTGAAGTTTTGGCTTATAACTTGCCGCCGGGACTTGGTTCCCATGCTCATTGGGATCGCCGATTGGATTCGAAATTGGCTGGTGCAATTATGGGAATTCAAGCAATTAAAGGCGTTGAAATAGGTGATGGATTCGTAACCGCCGGGAGACGTGGTTCGGTAGCCCATGACGAAATCGAAAAAAATGCAGCAGGAAAAATTGTTCGAAGAACCGATCGCGCTGGTGGCACTGAAGGTGGGATGAGTAACGGCGAAATTTTAAGGGTTAGAGCAGCGATGAAACCGATTTCAACTGTACCTAAAGCGCTAGACACTATAGATACTGCTACTGGCGAAGCCGCTAAGGCTATTAATCAACGTTCTGATGTTTGCGCTGTTCCTGCTGCGGGTATTGTTGCAGAAGCAATGGTTGCGCTTGTATTAGCTGAAGTTGTTTTAGAAAAATTTGGTGGCGATAGCGTCTCCGAAACCCGAAGAAACTTCGAAAACTATATAGCTGCGCTGAGAATTAAGTAGAACTAATGTCGCCTCGAATTGTATTAATTGGGCCACCTGGATCTGGGAAATCAAGCGTTGCACGATCACTTGGTAAGAAATTACAGAGCAAAGTTATCGATACTGATGCGATGATTGAGGCATCATCCGGGAAAAAGATTTCTGAAATATTTGTCGAACAAGGTGAAGCACCGTTTCGAGAAATGGAAGTTGCAGCAGTGATTGCTGCTTGTGCGAGCGATGCCGATATTGTTGCGCTCGGTGGCGGAGCAATTTTACGGTCGGAAAATGTTAGCGCTATCAACAGCATAGGCATCAGAATTTTTCTAAATGTTTCAATTTCAAATGCGGCACCACGGATAGGATTTAACAAAGATCGCCCACTATTGCTTGCGAATCCGCGACAGCAATGGCAAAAATTGATGGTAGATCGGTTACCAATCTATGAATCGCTATCAACTATGGAAGTTTTAACTGATAACCGTAAGCCAGATGAAGTGGCCGATGAGATTTTAGATAGAACTGGGATTTTATAGCTGTGATTAACAAAATTAATATAGTTTCCGAGCACAGCTACGATGTGTTAATCGGAGATGATTGGCTCACTCGATTTAATGAAGTGAGCGAGCTGCGGGGCACTGTTTTGGTTTTAATCCCGGAAGATTTTGATCGTGAATTTGCAGTCACCGCTTCATTAAGCACTGTTGGCAGTAAATTTGAAATCATTCGGTTACCTAGTGGTGAAGCCCAGAAAACCTTTCAAGTTGCGGAAAGTATTTTGGAAATTTGTGGCAGAATAAATTTGAGTAGAAGTGATTTGATTGTTGGTATTGGCGGGGGAGCCACCACAGATTTAGCAGGATTTGTAGCGGCTACTTGGCTGCGCGGAGTCGATTGGGTAGCGATACCCACAACTCTTGCCGGGATGGTGGATGCGGCTATCGGCGGAAAAACTGGAATCAATTCTGCGCATGGAAAAAATTTGATAGGTGCTTTTCATTCCCCAATCGAAGTAATTATCGATTTGAATTTTTTAAAATCATTATCTGAACGAGATAAAAACGCTGGGTTAGCCGAAGTTATCAAATGTGGTTTTATCTCTGATCCATCAATTCTTAAGGATCTAGCATCGATAGAACTTGACTTTGGCAGCCTAATTTCTAAGGCAGTTTCGGTGAAAGGCGCTGTAGTTTCAAATGATTTCAAGGAGTCATTTAATCGAGAGATTCTCAATTACGGACACACTTTAGGACACGCGATTGAGATGGATTCTGATTTCACTTTGCGCCATGGTGAGGCTGTTGCGATAGGGATGATTTTTGCCGCGGAATTAAGTCATGCTCATGGTGAATTGAGTAGTTCTGATCTGGAACTCCATCGCGATTTGATAGCGCGATTTGCACTTCCATCCTCTTATTCAATCTCTGCTTGGGATTCAGTTTATGGTCACCTAACCAGAGATAAAAAGAATCGTGGTGGCAAGATTAGGTTTGTAACACTTAAATCTATTGGAAGTACTGATCGATTAGAAGTAAAAGATGAAGCTCAGCTTCGCAAAATTTATGAGAGAATTGCCAAATGAAAATTCTAGTATTGAACGGTCCTAACTTGGCACGGTTAGATTTACGGGAGAAATCGGTTTATGGAGATTATTCATATGCTGATTTAGAAAAAGCGGTAATTGGGTTTGCTAAAGCTGAAAATGTTGAGATTGAAATCAAGCAAAGCGATAGTGAAACAGAATTGATTCAACTCTTACACAGCGCAGCCGATAACAAGGTGCCAGTAGTGTTCAATCCGGCCGCTTTCACTCATTATTCGTATGCGATTCGAGACGCGGTTGCAATGTTGAAATCTCCAATCATTGAAGTGCATATTTCAAATCCGCTTTCGCGTGAGGAATTTCGCCATACCTCTGTGATCTCAGGGGTAGTAAACGGAACAATCGGAGGGTTCGGCTTGGACTCTTATCGCTTGGCGATAATTGCGATGAAAAACTTAGTTAAATAACAGGGTATCCTTACCACTTGCTTTAAATTGAGCTTCAATCCGGATTACCAAATGAATGGATAGCGAACGTGGCATCAACCAATGATTTAAAAAATGGCATGACTTTAACAATTGATGGTCAACTTTGGACTGTTGTAGATTTTCAACACGTTAAACCTGGAAAAGGTCCGGCTTTTGTTCGTACCAAATTGCGTTCAGTTCTATCTGGAAAAGTTGTAGATCGGACTTTCAATGCTGGAATTAAGATTGATATAGCTATTTTGGAAAAACGAGATATGCAGTTTTTATATAAAGATGGCGAAGATTTCGTTTTCATGGATACCGCAACTTACGACCAGATGACAATTTCCGCTATCACTGTGGGAGATTCGGCTAATTACATGCTAGAAAATACTGATGCTGTTGTGGCAATCCACGAAGGTAATCCGCTTTACATCGAATTGCCAGCGTCGGTTGAATTAAAGATTACTTATACAGAGCCAGGCATGCAAGGTGATCGATCGTCCGCAGGATCTAAACCAGCTACCGTTGAAACCGGAATTGAAGTTGCCGTACCGCTATTTATTAAACAGGACGAGAAAATTTTGGTTGACACACGTACAGGTGCCTATTTAGGCAGAGCTTAAATGAGCGCACGTTCTAAATCACGAAAAGGTGCATTGGATCTGCTTTACGAAGCTGATATTCGCAATCAATCTGCTGTGGCGATTCACGATGAACGTAAGAGCGGGGCTGATGTTTTGATTCGTGATTACACATCACTTTTGCTCCGTGGCGTCACCGATAATCGGAGAAAGATCGATGAATTGATCTCAACTTATGCCGAAGGTTGGGATATGGATCGAATGCCTGCAGTAGATCGAAACATTCTGCGAATTGGAATTTTTGAATTATTATGGTGTCACGATATTCCAGATTCGGTAGCAATCAACGAATCTTTGGAATTAGCAAAAACTCTATCTACAGATGAATCTGCGGGTTACGTAAATGGAATTCTGGGACGGATCTCTTCCATCAAAGAAGATATTGTAATTTCCTAAATTATTTATATAGTAAATTCAAATATTCAAGCTTAGATAGAACTTCATTCTCCGCAATATTGAGCGCGATAGCTAGTGGCAAAATATCAGAACCTCGAATTGAGAGAATTTCGCCATTCCAGTCCTGACGGGAGCCAGCAATCCAAGCGGTGAATAGTTTTATTTCTGGAATATTCTTCGCTTTCTCTATCCGACGCAAATCTAAACGAATTCGTTTACGATCGGTGTTCTTGGTATAGGTATCAGTGCCAAGTAGATGACCGAGCGGAACTTGGTAGAAATCAGCTAAAGCAATTGCCTTTTTAATTGTTAACGCTCGATTGGTCCGCTCGTAAGAACCGATAACGACGGCTTTCCATTTACCTTTGGAATCAATTTCTACTTCCTTAAGCGTTAAGCCTCGAGATAATCGAATCCGTCTTAGATTTTGACCAATTCCTAGCCAAGTGAGTTCAGTGTCCAGTTTTGATTTTGCATCCATGGCGACACGGTAGTTTCAATCCAAATCCGATATTTTGTTCATCCACAGCCAGGTGGTAACCTCAGCCAACCTTTAACGATCCGTCCTGTGAGGCGGCGAAGGAGCAAAAAATGACTAACGTCATGAATGGCGCCGATATCTCGCGTGCGTTGCGACGCATTGCTCATGAAATTATTGAGCGGAACCGCGGAAGTGAAAATCTAGTAATTCTTGGAATCCCAACTAGGGGAGCTTTTCTCTCTGCTCGGGTGGCTGACCTGATCGCAGAAATTGAAGAAAAACCAATTCGCCGTGGAACTTTGGATATCACAATGTTTCGGGATGATTTAAGAATGCGCGCTCCTAAAGCGTTATTGCCCACTGAAATTCCGCTTGGCGGTATTGAAGGCACCGATTTAATAATTGTTGATGATGTCTTCTTCTCTGGGCGCACTATCCGGGCTGCGTTAGATGCTCTTGGCGAAATGGGGCGACCTAAAACTGTCCAACTCGCAGTTCTAGTCGATCGCGGTCACCGAGAGTTGCCCATTCGGGCAGATTTCGTTGGAAAAAATATTCCTACTTCCCGAGACGAAATTGTTAAAGTTCACCTAACTGAAATTGACGGTTCTGATGAAGTTTTGATCGAAGGACAAAGATGAACCGACATTTATTGAGCATCAATGATCTTACTTACGAGGATGCTGTTCTGATTCTAGATACTGCTGCGGAACTTGCAAAAATTTCAGATGCTCCGGTAAAGAAATTGCCGACACTTCGCGGTCGCACAGTCGTTAATTTATTCTTCGAAGATTCAACTAGAACAAGAATTTCTTTTGAAGCAGCAGCCAAACGACTATCTGCCGATGTAATTAATTTCTCAGCTAAAGGTTCAAGTCTCAGTAAAGGTGAAAGTTTGAAAGATACCGCGCTAACTTTGCAAGCCATGGGCGCCGATGCGGTAATTATTCGCCATGGTGCCTCTGGAGCGCCGGCACGATTAGCCGATCAACAATGGATGACCGGTTCAGTAATCAATGCGGGGGATGGCACACACGAACATCCAACGCAAGCGCTCCTCGATGCATTTACCATTCGTAAACATCTACGTCCTGGCCAAAAAGATTTGTCAGGATTGAAAGTCGCAATTGTTGGCGATGTATTACATTCGAGAGTTGCGCGAAGTAATGTACTTCTGCTTCATAAACTCGGCGCCATTGTAACTTTAGTCGCACCACCGACTTTACTCCCAGTCGGTGTCGAAAGTTGGCCAGTAGAAATTGCCTTCGGACTTGATTTAGTAGTTGCCAAATCTGATGTGGTTATGATGTTACGAATTCAAAGGGAAAGAATGGCTGATCTATTCTTTCCAAGTGAACGCGAGTACTCGCGTCAATTTGGCTTGAATGGTGACCGATTGAAAATGATGCAACCAACAGCGCTCGTAATGCACCCTGGACCAATGAATCGCGGTTTAGAAATTTCTGCAGATAGCGCAGATAGTTTGCAATCAGTGATTGTTGAACAAGTTGCAAATGGCGTGAGCGTAAGAATGGCAGTGCTTTATCTTCTCTTGGGCGGATCACCACTCTCTGCTGAAAACAGTAAAGTTTTGAGCGATAAGGTGGTTATCTAAATGTCTAAACTTACGTTAATTGGTGGAATAACTGCAGCAGGCCAAAAATTAAACATCACAATCTCCGGTAATAAAATTTCAGAGTTAACAATAGATACCCCGGTAGCAGGCAATGAGATTTTAGATATCACCGGCTCCCTTATTATTCCTGGTTTAGTAGATTTGCATACGCACTTACGTGAACCCGGTAAAGAAGATGCCGAGAATGTGGAGAGCGGTTCTCGCGCAGCAGTCAAAGGCGGGTACACAGCAATTTCTGCAATGCCAAATACCGATCCGGTTGCCGACACCGCTGGAGTGGTGGAGCAAGTATTTAGTTTAGGAAAAGCGGCCGGTTTGTGCGATGTATTTCCAATTGGAGCTGTTACTCAAGGCCAACGAGGAGGACAGCTTGCTGAGATTTTAGCGATGGCGCAATCAGCCGCGAAGGTTCGTATGTTTAGCGACGACGGTCATTGCGTCTTTGATCCACTTGTCATGCGCAGAGCGTTGGAATATGTGAAAATGTTTGATGGTGTAATTGCACAACATGCACAAGATCCTAGATTGACAATTGATGCGCAGATGAATGAGGGTGAAATTTCGGCAAAACTAGGCTTGAAAGGTTGGCCTGCAGTTGCTGAAGAAGCGATTATTGCAAGAGATATCCTCTTAACAGATCATGTGCAATCTCGGCTACACATTTGTCATGTCACAACTGCTGGCGGTGTGGAGTTGATACGTTGGGCGAAAAGTCGCGGAATAAACGTAACCGCGGAGGTAACACCACATCATCTTTTATTAACTGATGATCTAGCTGAGAGTTACGATCCAATATATAAGGTAAATCCACCGCTTAGAAACGTACGTGATGTAGAGGCGTTAAGAGAAGGTTTGGCAGATGGCACAATCGATATTGTTGCAACAGATCACGCGCCGCATCCAACTGAAAGCAAGGAATGCGAATGGCAGGCGGCTTCTTTCGGGATGATCGGGCTTGAGACAGCGTTATCGGTTGTGGTTAAAACTATGATTTCGAGCAAATTGATGAATTGGAATGATCTGGTGGACCGCATGGCGATCGCGCCGGCTCGAATTGGTGGCTATGCAGAACAAGGTAAAGAATTCGCTCTTGGAAATTTCGCAAACATCACAGTGGTTAATCCGAATAAAACCTGGATAGTGAATAAGGATGCCTCTATGTCGAAGAGTCGAAACACACCTTTTCATGGCTTGGAGTTGCCCGGAGTCATAACCGACGTTTTCTTCAACGGCGCTAGAGTTTTACAGGACGAAAAAGTGATCGGGAAGATTTGATGTCAGCTTTTTTAGTATTAGATGACGGTCGGATATTTGAAGGAGAACCTTGGGCAGCAACTGGGGAAACTTTTGGTGAAGCGGTTTTCACCACTGGAATGACCGGTTATCAAGAAACGTTGACAGATCCTTCATATCATAAACAAATTGTAATAATGACAGCTCCGCATATTGGAAATACTGGCATGAATAGGATCGATGAAGAGTCCAAACAAATCTGGGTATCTGGATTTGTGGTTAGAAATCCGTCACCTGTTACTTCTAATTGGCGCGCCACTTCTGATCTAGAATCAGATTTGGTTGCTGCAAAAATTGTTGGGATTAGCGGCGTTGATACCAGGGCTATTACTCGACATCTCCGCGATAGAGGTGCTATGAGAGTGGGCATTTTTTCGGGGATGGATTTAACTCGAGAAGAAATGGTAATTAGGGTAAGAAAATCACCTGCAATGAGCGGGTCTTATCTTTCACAGGATGTTTCAACTACTAAACCATATGTCGTTACGCCACCATCAGGAGTGGTAACGGAATTTATAGTTGCTGCACTGGATTTAGGAATTAAAGCTGCTACACCAAGAAATATGGCGATGCGCGGTATGGAAGTACATGTACTTCCAATAGCCACAACAATTTCCGAAATCGAAGCGCTTAGCCCAGATGGAGTATTTCTTTCAAATGGTCCGGGAGATCCCGCCACCATGGTTGAAGTAATTGCATTAGTACGGGAGATTTTAGAGAAGAGGATTCCGATATTTGGAATTTGCTTTGGCCAACAAATATTGGGACGTGCTTTGGGATTTGAAACTTATAAATTGCAATTTGGGCATCGGGGAATCAATCAACCGGTATTAAATAGATTGACCGGTAAAGTTGAAATAACCGCGCATAATCATGGTTTTGCCGTAGAAGCACCAACAGATACGCGTTTTACTACTGTATTTGGTCCTGGTGAGGTGACACATATTTGTTTAAATGATGGCGTAGTCGAAGGTATTCGATTGATTGATCGTCCCGCCTTTAGCGTGCAATATCACCCAGAAGCAGCAGCCGGACCACACGATGCCAATTACCTTTTTGATGATTTTGCAGAGCTGATGCGGAGTAATCGTGCCTAAAGATCCTACGATCAAGAGCGTTCTAGTTATTGGCAGCGGTCCAATTGTAATTGGCCAAGCTTGCGAATTTGATTACTCAGGTACGCAAGCATGTCGAGTTTTAAAAAGTGAAGGTATTCGGGTTATTTTGGTCAATTCGAATCCAGCAACAATTATGACTGATCCTGAATTCGCGGATGCAACTTATATCGAACCGATTACAACGCAATTCTTAGAAGAGATTATTGCTAAAGAGCTACCAGATGCGATTTTAGCAACTCTAGGCGGGCAAACCGCTCTTAATGCGGCAATTGGATTACATAAGGCAGGGCTACTAGAAAAATATAATACGAAATTGATTGGTGCGGATGTTGATGCAATTGAGCGCGGTGAGAATCGCGAGATTTTTAGGGGGATTGTCGAGAAAATTGGCGGGGAATCTGCCAAATCAGTAATTTGCCACACGATGGCTGATTGCTTACAAGCGGTTGAGATTTTAAGTTATCCAGTTGTAGTCCGACCATCTTTCACCATGGGTGGATTAGGTTCCGGAATTGCTTTCAATCCATTGGATTTAGAATTGATTGCTGGCGCAGGTTTGCGCCATAGCCCAACTTCAGAAGTTCTCTTAGAGGAGTCTATTTTAGGTTGGAAAGAGTTTGAGCTAGAAGTGATGCGCGACCATAACGATAATGTAGTAATTGTCTGCAGTATTGAAAATATTGATCCAATGGGTGTACATACTGGTGATTCTATAACCGTTGCTCCAGCGTTAACTCTCACCGATGTTGAATTTCAAAAATTGCGAAATTTATCGATTGAGATAATTAGAGAGGTAGGAGTTGCGACCGGTGGCTGCAATATCCAATTTGCAATTAATCCAACGGATGGCCGTATCGTGGTTATCGAGATGAATCCACGTGTTTCAAGATCTAGCGCGTTGGCATCAAAGGCGACCGGATTTCCGATAGCTAAAATTGCTACGAAATTGGCTATTGGGTACTCATTAGATGAGATTAAAAATGACATAACAAAAATGACTCCTGCCTCATTTGAACCTACTTTGGATTACATCGTTGTCAAAGTTCCCAGATTTGCATTTGAGAAATTTCCAGAAGCAGATCCACGTTTAACTACCACGATGAAAAGTGTGGGTGAAGCTATGGCTATTGGTAGAAGTTTCCCAGAAGCTTTGCAGAAAGCGCTCCGTTCATTAGAGAAGAAAGGCAGTAGTTTCTCCTGGGGTATACCGGATTACGAATTAGCTAAATTATTAGAGTTAATGCAAATTCCAACTGAATTGCGTTTGAGACAAGTACAACAAGCGCTTCATCTCGGCGCATCCGTTGCTGAAGTTCATAGCGCAACCAGGATTGATATTTGGTTCCTTTCTCAAATAAAGGCAATCAATGATTTAGCCGCAATAATTGCGGCAGCTGCCGAATTAGATCGGCCATTAATGCTCAAAGCCAAAAGAATGGGTTTCTCGGATTTCCAACTTGCGGAATTGCGCGGTGTCACTGAAGATGATATTCGCAGATTACGTGATCGTTTAGAAATTAGACCAGTTTATAAAACCGTAGATACTTGCGCCGCAGAATTTGAAGCTTTCACGCCCTATCATTATTCGAGTTATGAAGATGAAAGCGAAGTTAAACCTCGCACTAAACCTGCAGTTATTATTTTAGGATCCGGTCCTAATCGGATTGGCCAAGGAATTGAGTTTGATTATTCATGCGTTCATGCATCATTCACCTTAAGCGATGCAGGTTATGAAACTATTATGATCAATTGCAATCCAGAGACTGTTTCTACTGATTACGATACTTCGGACCGACTGTATTTTGAGCCATTAACTCTTGAAGATGTGTTAGAAGTTATCAACGCTGAAACTCTAGCCGGACCAGTACTTGGAGTTATTGCGCAACTAGGTGGCCAGACACCACTAGGACTTGCGCAGGGATTAATGGATGCTGGAGTAACAATCTTAGGGACAAGCCCATCTGCTATTAATCTTGCGGAAGATCGTGGTGAATTTGGTCGAATTCTCAATGAAGCTGGATTGCGTGCACCAGAGTATGGAATGGCTATTTCCTTTGAAGAAGCAGTAGAAGTAGCAACTCGCATCAAGTATCCCGTTCTAGTGCGACCATCTTTTGTGCTTGGTGGGCGCGGCATGGAGATTGTTTATGACGATGAATCTTTGAAATCATTTATCATTAAAGCCACTGAAATTACGCCCAACCATCCGGTGTTAATTGATCGTTTCCTAGATGACGCAATTGAGATAGATGTTGACGCACTTTTTGACGGAGATGAGCTCTATCTAGCGGGAGTGATGGAACATATCGAAGAGGCTGGAATACATTCAGGCGATTCAGCGTGTGTGTTACCTAGCATGTCACTTTCTGAAGATCAGTTACTTGAGATTAAAAGCGCAACTGAAAAAATTGCGCGCGGCGTGGGAGTTGTAGGGCTGATAAATATTCAATTCGCAGTCGCTGAGAAAGAACTTTATGTTCTTGAAGCCAACCCCAGAGCATCTAGGACTGTTCCGTATGTTTCTAAAGCTACGGGAGTGCAGTTAGCAAAGGCAGCAGCACGAATTTCAGTCGGTGCAAAATTGAGTGAATTGCGTGAGCTAGGAATGGTTCCCGATTACCAAGTTGGAATTGCGCATGGAATTTCGGTGAAAGAGGCGGTTTTACCGTGGAATCGATTCCGAAGAATTGACGGTAAAGGGGTTGACTCAGTCCTCGGACCAGAGATGCGCTCGACTGGTGAGGTAATGGGGATTGCGGAAAGTTTTGGCGCCGCTTACGCAAAAAGTCAGATTGCATCATTTGGCCCACTCCCACAGAGCGGTGCGGTTTTCTTATCACTCTCCGAAAAAGATAAACCCGCTGCGTTAATTTCAGCTCAAGAGTTATTTGGAATGGGTTTCAAAATCTACGCAACCTCTGGCACACACACATTTTTAGCTGCTAATGGCGTTACTTCAACACTCGTGCGTAAGCATTCCGAGATAAGTGCTGCAGTGGCAGATCAATCTGCCGTTGAAATAATTAACTCAGGTGCAGTGGATTTGGTGATAAATACACCGCTTGGTCGGGGAACTAGACAGGATGGTTGGTTAATTCGTACCGCGGCCATTCAAAGGTCGTTACCGTGTATTACAACTATTCCTGGTTTCAAAGCGGCTGTTGCAGGAATTCAATCTCTTCGTAATGATCAATTAGCGGTTCGTTCCTTGCAAAGTTGGTTGGGATGAATATAAATCGCCGTGCGCAACAACGCTCAGTTGAAATAGTAAGTAATAAAAAAATTGGTGCATACCATCACATGGTTTTTGCTGTCGGAGATATGGCGCTACACGCGCTCCCTGGAAATTTTGTCGCCATTAGCGTTGGCGGTCCCGGAAGTTCGATGGTGCTCCGTAGGGCATTTGCTATCTATCGGACTCATGATCGCGGTAATTATGGTGGAACCCTAGAGTTGGTCGTTGCCCCACATGGTCAAGGCAGTCGTTGGTTAACTGCGCTACCGATGCATGCGACAGTAGATATGGTTGGGCCGCTTGGTACCAATTTCGGCATTCCAACTGAGCCAGTAAATGCGCTATTAGTTGGTGGTGGATATGGATCTGCACCACTTTTTGGATTGGCAGAATTATTAAAAGAAAATGGCTGTCGGGTAGATATGGTTCTCGGCGCTTCTTCGGCTGGAAAAATATACGCTCCTTTGGAAGGCAAGCGCGCCGTCAATTCTATGACTGTAACAACTGATGATGGCAGCGCGGGAACTAAGGGCCAAGTAATTTCAGTGCTTCCAGGTTTAATAGAGCGATATAACATCGAGATTATTTATTCATGTGGACCTATGCCGATGCTCGCAGCAGTTCAAGAAGTCGCGCAGAAGTTTGGAATTATCCATCAATGTGCAGTTGAAGAAGCTATGGCATGCGGAATTGGTGTCTGCATGACATGCGTCATTCCACTAAGAGATGCAAACGGTGAAATTAGAATGTCGAGAAGTTGTATAGATGGACCGGTAATGGACGGTGCAAATGTTATTTGGAATTCAAAGGGTGAGATTCCAAAAGGAACAGTTGGTGAGCCACATGTCTAATTTCGATTTCGCCACATCCTTTAATAACACTAGTTTTCCTAATCCGATTTTCACTGCTAGTGGGTGTGCGGGCTCTGGTAAAGAGTTATCGCAATTTTTTCCATTGAATGAAATCGGAGCAATAGTTACCAAATCAATCATGGTTAAAGCGCGATCGGGAAGACCGACCCCCAGAATGGCTGAAACGCCTTCTGGAATGCTTAATTCCATTGGGTTACAGGGACCTGGCATAGATCAATTTCTCGCCGAAGATATTCCATTCTTAATAAAAGCCGGCTCTAGAATTATTGTTTCGATAGCGGGAGAGAGCGTTGATGACTACGGTTCATTAGCCAGAAGACTTCGCGGAGTGCCGGGACTATCAGCTGTTGAAGTGAATATTTCTTGCCCTAACGTTGAAAGCCGCGGACAAGTTTTTGCTTGTGATCCAATTGCATCTCGGGCTGTTGTTGAAGTTGTTCGCCGAACTCTAGGCGGAGAATTGCCAATCATTGTTAAGTTGTCGCCAGATGTGACCGATATTGTTGCAATTGCTGGTGAAGTTATTTCAGCTGGTGCTGATGGGTTAGCTCTCATCAATACTTTACTTGGAATGGTTATAGATATTGATTTAATGCGCCCAAAATTGGGTGGCAAAACTGGGGGATTGTCCGGTCCAGCTATCCGACCAATTGCGGTGCGTGCAATTTACCAAGTGCATCAAGCATTCCCTAAAGTACCAATTTTGGGAATGGGCGGTGTGACTAATGGACGTGATGCATTAGAACTAGTGTTAGCAGGTGCGAGTGGGGTTTCAATTGGCACCGCTACCTTTGGAAATCCAAGCGCATTAATGTCAGTTAAGGAAGAATTGAAAAGTTTGCTTATAGCACGAGGATTTTCTTCATTTAAAGATGCAGTTGGTCATGCACATCGGAGTGAGAATGAATAATAATTCGCCAATAATTTTGGCAGTAGACACTACCGATTTAGCGCAAGCGAAGAAATGGATAGCAGCAACTAGAGATTCAGTAGAGATTTATAAATTTGGTTTGGAATTTTTCTTGAAATTTGGTAGCGAGATCATCGATAATCTGCAAAGAGAGTTTGGATTCAGATTATTTCTAGATTTAAAACTGCACGATATCCCTAATACTGTTACGGGCGCTTGTAAAAACTTGCAGATGATCAACCCATTCTTTTTAACTGTGCATGCTTCGGGTGGGTCAAAGATGGTAGCTGCGGCTGTAGCTGCGCTGC
Source organism: uncultured Actinomycetes bacterium (assembly GCA_903878415.1). GTDB lineage: Bacteria > Actinomycetota > Actinomycetes > Nanopelagicales > Nanopelagicaceae > UBA7398. The sequence continues at coordinate 10,837 of CAIRHO010000033.1, read as the reverse complement.
CAAATACCGCAATCACTGGTGTAACAATCCTTACTTCTTTAGATGATTCAGAGGTTTTGAAGATTGGTTTTGCCAAGCCAGCCTTAGAGAGTGCAGTCAATTTGGCGCATATTGCAATCTCTGGAGGAGCGCGTGCCATCGTTTGTTCACCATTAGAGGTAGCTGCAATAAGGTCTTCTATTCCTAGCGAAATAGCTTTAATTACACCGGGCGTACGACCAGAAGGTAGTGCGAGTGGTGATCAATCGCGCACAATGACGCCTGCTTTGGCGATAGAAAATGGTGCCGATTACTTGGTTATCGGTCGACCCATTACTGGAGCTGAGGATCCAAGCTCTGCTGCAGCCGCAATTCTCGCTTCGCTATGAGGTTTAATTAAGCTATGGGAGCGCCACCGGTTCTAACTTTGGCAGAACGTCAAGCAGCTTTAATTAAAGCTACTGCTGCACGACAAGAGCGAGCAAGAGTAAAAGAGCAGATAAAGAAAGGTGTCATTCCTTTAAATGAAGTCTTAGAAAGTCAAAGCCCAGCGATTTTAAAAATGCGGGTAAAGGCGTTGTTAGAAGCAATACCTGGGGTGGGAATAATGCGTGCAGCGACAATTATGGAACGCATTGGCATTTCAGAAAAACGTAGAGTTAAAGGTTTAGGCGCGCAACAATTAGCCGCTTTAAAATCTGAATTTGGTGTTAACTCATGAAAGGCAAATTGATAGTTCTTTCAGGACCTGGCGGAGTGGGAAAAAGCACGATCAGCAAGGAGCTTAGAAAGGATGATCGTTTCTTAGTAAGCGTTTCTTATACGACTAGGAAAGCTAGAGAGAATGAATTTGAAGGATCTGATTATCACTTTATTAATGAAAGGGAATTCGACGAACTTATTGCAAAAAATGCATTTCTAGAATATGCCGAATTTGCCGGATCAAAATATGGCACGCCCCGCAATTCGGTTGAAAGCGCTTTGAAATCTGGTAAACACGTTCTATTAGAGATTGAGATAACTGGTGCCAGACAGGTTCGCGAACGGTTTCCAAGTGCGATTTTGGTCTTTTTAATGCCGCCATCTTGGGCGGAATTGAAAGCTCGTATTTCAGCAAGAGGTACGGATCATCCAGAACGGATAGCTGCCCGACTAGAGCTCGCTCAATCCGAGATGGCAGCAGCCGTGGAATTCGACCATACTCTGATAAATCATCGGGTCGATGAGGTGGTCAATGGGCTGGTAGCCTTAGCGACTGCAGTTGAGTGATTAAAGCTCGATTGAAAAGTTGAATAATTCTCTTGAGGAGCAATTTGTGGCAAACGTTGACGGTATTACTAATCCACCAATCGATGAACTTCTAGACAAAGCTGGCTCGAAGTACAGTTTGGTTCTATATGCCGCTAAACGCGCCCGTCAGATTAACGCCTACTATTCACAACTTGGTGAAGGGCTGCTCGAATATGTTGGTCCATTAGTTGAAACGCATGTCCACGAAAAACCGCTTTCAATTGCGCTTCGTGAAATCAATGAGGGATTACTGACTATCGAGAACCTAGAACCAACCGCCCAGAATTAAATATACCTTTTAACTTAAGTTAAACGGAGCCTTGAATATGTCGCAGATTACCTTCCCCCGAGGTAGAGAAATAGTACTTGGTGTCGGAGCTGGCATTGCTGCTTACAAATCGTGTGATGTGCTTCGTCGGTTACAAGATCACGGTTTTTTAGTCACTGTTGTACCAACTCCTTCTAGTTTAAATTTTGTTGGTAAAGCTACCTGGGAAGCTCTTTCTGGTAGAAAAGTTAATACTGATGTTTGGGAAGATATTCCAACTGTTCCGCATGTATCACTGGGCGTGAAAGCAGACTTAGTATTAATCGCACCAGCAACTGCAGATTTAATTTCGCGAATAGCTGCTGGTCGAGCGGATGACCTTTTAACAAATACAGTTTTAACTACAACTGCTCCCATTTTATTAATTCCGGCGATGCATCCACAAATGTGGCTTAACCCCGCAACGGTAGCAAATGTGGAGACTTTGAAATCTCGTGGAATTTTTGTAATGGAACCAGCGATTGGTCGGTTGACTGGCAGTGATAGCGGAATAGGCAGATTTCCAGAGAGTAATGAAATTATTGAGAAAGTTTTGGAAGTTTCACAAAGTAGATGTGATCTGCTCGGTAAGAGAGTTTTAATCACCGCCGGTGGGACTCGCGAAGCTATTGACCCAGTACGTTATATCGGAAATAGATCGACTGGAAAACAAGGTTATGCGCTAGCTTTTGCGGCAGTTAAACGCGGCGCTATTGTGGATTTAATCGCAGCAAATAGCGCCTTTCCAGATATTGAAGGTATAACAACAACTCATGTCGAGAGCGCTGATGAAATGAACCTTTTAGTACAAGAGAAATTTCCTAATAGTGATGCGTTACTTATGTGTGCAGCAGTTGCTGACGCAAAGCCAGTTTTGTACTCGACTGATAAAATTAAGAAAGCAAAACTGAGCGAGATTGCGCTTCAAACAAATCCCGATATTTTAAGTACTGCAGCTAAACATCGTTCTGCAAGTCAAGTTTTATTAGGTTTTGCAGCGGAGACAAACTCGGATTTGGTTAATTACGGCAAGAGCAAACTGAATGCAAAAGGCGTAGATTTCCTCTATGTGAACAACGTTGACAACGGCGCAATATTCGGCTCAGATCTAACTTCTGGTTATCTTTTAAGTAATGAAGGTGATGTTTCTCAAATATCTGAGGTCTCAAAGGACACGCTCTCCAATATATTGCTAGATAAGGTCTCGGAACGGTTAAGGTATGCCAATGTCTAAGCGCTTATTTACCTCTGAATCAGTTACTGAAGGCCACCCAGATAAAATGGCAGATCAAATATCCGATGCGATATTAGATTCTCTGCTAAGTCAGGATAAGAATTCTCGAGTTGCGGTAGAAACATTATTAACAACTGGACAAGTTCACGTAGCTGGGGAAGTTACGACTAATGGTTACGCAGATGTTATGGGGTTAGTTCGAGATACCGTTCTGCGAATTGGTTACGATTCCTCGGATAAAGGTTTCGATGGAAATTCATGCGGTGTTTCAATATCAATCGGTCAACAATCTGGGGATATTGCTGCCGGAGTGGATCATGCCTTCGAAGAAAGAGTTTCGCAATCTGTTGATCCGCTGGATTTGCAGGGAGCGGGCGATCAAGGATTGATGTTTGGCTATGCAACTACTGATACTCCAGAATTAATGCCGCTGCCGATCTGGTTAGCTCACAAATTAGCGCAGAAGTTAACTGAGGTAAGGAAATCGGGCGAACTTTCTTACTTACGACCAGATGGAAAAACACAAGTAACCATTGAATATGATGGTGACAAACCGGTTTCATTGAATACTGTAGTAATTTCGAGCCAACACGCTGCAAATGTTGATATAGAGAAGCAATTGGCACCTGAAGTTAGAGCTAAAGTTATAGATCCAGTTTTGAAAGAAATCAATATTCCATTTAATGATTTACGAGTTCTTATCAATCCAACGGGTCGATTTGTAACGGGTGGACCAATGGGCGATGCCGGCTTAACTGGTCGAAAAATTATTGTAGATACTTATGGTGGAATGGCACGCCACGGTGGCGGTGCTTTTAGCGGTAAAGATCCTTCAAAAGTTGATCGTTCTGCTGCTTATGCCATGCGTTGGGTTGCTAAAAACGTAGTTGCGGCTGGGCTTGCTTCGCGTTGCGAAGTGCAAGTTGCCTATGCAATTGGTAAAGCTCAACCAGTTGGATTATTCGTGGAAACATTTGGTACTGAAAAAGTTCCGGTTAACCAGATATCTGACGCAGTGCTCGCAGTTTTTGATCTTCGACCTGCTGCGATCATCAGAGATTTGCAACTGCTCCGTCCGATTTACTCTGAAACAGCTGCTTATGGGCATTTCGGTCGCGAACTACCAAACTTCACTTGGGAGAAAGCTGATCGAGTGAGTGCGCTGCAATCCCAGATTAAAGGCTAAATTCTCGTGGCGCAATTGCGACCACTCCGCCTCATATCGCAACGGGCTAACAACAATCTGGAAATTAGCCCAGATAGTGACATCGTTGTTGAAGTTGTTGTTGATACTCCCGTACTTCATTTAGATGCGCTCTACACCTACGGTCTATCGCAGAAACAGAGCGAAGTTTGCGAGGTAGGAAATCTTTTAAAAATTCCTTTTGGTAAAACAATTACTACTGGATATGTGGTGGAGATTCGAAAAAGGAACTCAAAGGATGTTGGAATAAGAGGCGTACTTTCAATTCTTTCTAGCTCTCCGCTCCTACAACCAGAAATTTGGAAATTGATCAAATCGGTTGCCGTGAGATATTGCACAAATCCGAGCGATTTGATTAGGTTTGCTATACCACCACGGGTTGCTAACTGTGAAAAAAAAGCAATTACAGTAAAACCTAGGCAGGTTTTAAGCGCTGAAACTAATCTTCTGCCGAAAATTTATGGTGCGGATATCGCAAAGCTAGATGCAATTAAGAACGGGGCAATTGTGTTGCCAATTGCGGTCGATTCATTCGCTCTAATTATTGAATTTATATTAAGAAAATTGCAAGATGGTCCAACGCTAGTTATTTTGCCAGATTTGAAAGATACCACCCGGTTAGAGGAGCAATTGCAAAATTATCCAGGGATAAATTTCACTCGTTTTGATTCATCCATGAACAAAAGTGATCGCTACACAGCATTTTTGGAGATCCTACAAGGAGCTAAGAATTTAGTAATTGGCAATAGATCAGCCATATTTGCGCCGCTACCCAATTTGCAGAATATTATTGTTTACAACGAATCAGACCCCTCCCATTTCGAGCGGAGATCTCCCTACACGAACACCAGAGATTTAGCGCTTTTGCGCGCCAGTAGTGAAAAAGTAGCTTTATGGTTTTTAGATTCTTCACCTTCATTGGAATTGCTAAGACTTGTAGAAAGCAAATGGTTACCGTTTTATGTTCCTTCCGGAGAATTCTTGCGAAAACGTAATATCGGTATTACTTCTGGAGATGCCGAATACTCTAGAAAAAATGTTTTTACGGTAATTCGTAAGGGCTTGGAAAAAGGGCCAGTATTAATTGTCGTCGCCGAACGAGGGTATTTCAACTCTGCCATTTGCGAACAATGTAGCAATCAAGCTCTTTGTGCGTGTGGTGGCAAACTCGTTTTATCTAAAGCATCTAATCCGCCACAGTGTTCGATATGCAACGTTAGTTATCCAGAATGGAAATGCACTTGGTGTAATTCAACAAAATTTTACAAATTTAAAAAAGGTGATGAACGTCATGCAGAAGAGTTCGGAAAAGCCTTCCCGAAGGTTCGCGTTATAACTTCGAATGGCTCGTTATCACAGGAGAGAATTGGCACTGAAAGTTGCATTGTCATTGCAACTCCTGGTTGTGAGCCAATAACACCTGAGGGATATGGTGCAGTAGTTCTCTTGGATGGCAGAGCAATGTTTAATAGACCTTATTTAAGAAGCGAAGAAGAAGCTCGGTTCCGTTGGTTGAATGCGCTAACGCTGCTTAGGAACGACGGCGAAATATTTTTATCATTGGCAGATTCACATCCGGAGGTGCAATCCTTACTGCAACAAACACCATTGAAATCGAGTCGAATTGAATTGCAGAATCGTAAGGATTTACAATTGCCGCCATACACTCGTTTTATTGAAGTTCAATGCGACAGTAAAGAAATTAGCGTCATAGCAGATCAATTTCGGAGCGAAACTTCACTGAAGTGTGAAGTTCTAGGCCCTACTCAGATTGATCAGGAGAATAGTACAATTATTTTGAAAGCAACCATCGAAGATGGCGCGCGATTGTCGGAGGCAGTTTATGATTTGTTGCGGTATCGCAGCGCTAAAGGTAGAAAAGCGCTAAAAGTTCGGGTTGACCCTTTTACGATTTAGAGTCAGATAGACTTGGCATATGGCGCTGCAACCAATTCGATTATTCGGTGATCCGGTTCTCGCAACCCCTGCTTCTGCTGTTATTGACTTCGATAAAGAACTCCGGAATTTGGTGCAAGATTTAACCGAAACCATGATGGATGCTCCGGGAGCCGGATTAGCGGCGCCGCAAATAGGAGTCCCGCTGCGAGTTTTTGTCTGGCATGTGGATGAAGTATTTGGCCACTTGATTAATCCCATTTTAGATTTAAGCAGTGAATTGCAAGATGGCGAAGAAGGTTGCCTTTCTTTTCCAGAGCTAAGTTATGAGACACCTAGAGCAATGCGGGCTGTGGCAAAGGGTTTCAATATGCATGGTGAACCAATTATTGTAGAAGGAAGTGAGCTACTAGCTCGAGCTTTGCAACACGAAACTGATCACTTGGATGGAATTCTTTTTATAGATCGATTATCAAAAGAATTACGCAAGCAGGCGATGAAGGATATTCGAGAATCAGAGTGGTTCATGGACGCTAATGAACGCGGCTTTACCCCGACATTTAAAGTATCACCGCACCAAACAAATGGTTTAGGTCTGTAATTACATTGCGAATTGCAATTGCTTCTTCATCAATGGTTTCGGTACCAACAATTGAAGCAATCGATAACAGTGAACATGAAGTGATCTGCCTAATTTCGGCCCCTGATGCGATTGCGGGTAGAGGTAGAGTTCTAACACCTAATGAATTTGCGCAATGGGCGAATAGTTGCGGTCGCGAAGTGGCCAAACCTGAAAATTCTGCAGCTTTAAATGAGATTCTAGAGATAGCTAAACCAGATGTTGTAATCACGATTGCATACGGCAAATTAATACCTGAGTTCTTGCTTAATAAAATCAGATATGGCTGGTTGAATCTCCATTTTTCAATACTTCCGCGTTGGCGCGGAGCTGCGCCAGTGCAATGGGCTATAAAACATCGGGACGTCGAGACTGGAGTCACCGTTTTTAAGTTAGATAAAGGAATGGATACCGGTCCGATTTTTCTTAAACGTGTATTAAGAATAACTGAGTTTGCTACAACGGATTCGCTACTTTCGGAATTATCTATCTTGGGCAGTGCCGCAGTTCTGGACGCTCTTGATTTATTGCAAGGAGAAATCAAACCTATTCCGCAAGTGGAAGAGGGAGTGACGCTCGCTCCTAAGATTTCTAAAATGGATGCAAAAATAGATTGGAACAGATCGAACGCAGAAGTGGATTCTCATATCCGCGCTATGACTCATAATCCGGGCGCATGGACGGTAATTTCGAAGAACCGTCTCGTAATTAATCGTGCTCATCCGATCGAACACGATGGTAAAGCTGGAGAAGTATTTAGGAGTGAGAAGGCAATTTGTATCGCTACATCCAGCGGTGCAATTAAATTAGAAATTGTTACTCCAGAGGGCAAGAGGGAGATGAACGCTTCTGATTGGTTCCGGGGTGCGCGAATTGCGGTTGGTACCGTCTGTGAATAAACCATTTAAGAAGAGTTTCACTAAGCCAAACCCGGACCTACCTAGATTGATGGCATACGAAGTTCTTTATGAAGTAACTTTTGATGGAGGCTATAGCAATTTATTGCTTCCTAAACGGTTGGAAAAAAGCGAACTTGACCCTAGGGATCGATCTTTTGTCACTGAATTGGTATACGGAACTCTCCGCATGCAAGGAAAACACGATTTTCAAATATCTAAAAGTTCCGCGAGAACTTTGGCTCAGATAGATCCAAAAGTTCTACTCTGCTTGCGCCTTGGTGTACATCAAATTTATGAAATGCGAATTCCAGATCATGCTGCAGTTTCTGCCACAGTTGAACTAGCTAGAAAAGTTGCTGGGGAATCCAGTGGTTCTTTTGTTAATGCCGTACTGCGAAATATGACAAACCTGATCCCGCAAGAACTTACTAAGTTGGATTTAGCGTCGACTGACGACAAAATAGCCTATTTATCGAATGAATTTTCGCATCCAGATTGGATCATTTCTGCGTATTTAGATCATTTAAAAGATTACGAGAGAGTTGCAGAGTTATTAGCGGCAAATAATGTGCCAGCGCATCCAACTTTGGCGGCCTGGCCAAATTTCAGCACCGTAAAAGATTTAGAAGTAAATGGTGCAATTGCAATCGCAGATACCAATTTTGCAGCGAGTTATGATGGAAACCCCGGCCTGATTGCAGAGATTCGTAATCGGAAGGCGGGGGTTCAAGACTACGGATCGCAATTGGTAACTGAAATATTCCATGCAACGAGTAATTCAAATGATAAACCTTTGCGTTGGCTAGACATGTGTGCCGGACCAGGTGGTAAAAGCGCTTTGCTTACCTCTCTACTTTCTGGGAGTAATGGATATTTCTTGGCGAATGAAATTTCAGAAGCTCGAGCCGAGTTAGTACGCCAAGTCATAAAAATGGGGGAAGTTGTTTCATTTGATGGACGAGAACTAGGGCAGGAAGGTTTCGCAAAAGCAGAGAACCGATTCGATAGAATTTTGATAGACGCTCCTTGTACCGGTTTAGGTGCCTTGCGACGACGACCAGAAACTAGATGGCGACGCTCTATCAACGATCTTAAATCCCTAATGCAACTACAGAAGGAGTTATTGCATAGCGCCACCGAGATATTAAACGAAGATGGCTTGATTGCATATGTCACTTGCTCACCGCATCTTAATGAGACCCGGTTTCAAGTTAAAGAGTTTCTTCGTACACATCGTGATTTTGAGCTTGCCCCGATTCCATTAGGTATAGCAAAAGGCAAGTATCTTTCCGCTATTCAAGACGACGGCATGTTCCAACTTTGGACACATACGCATGGCACCGATGCTATGTTTCTTGCGTTGTTACGGCGCCGCAGTAATGAAGGAGTCTTAGAATGATCCGCATCTGTCCAAGTATCTTAAATGCGAATTTCGATGACTTGCCAAATGAGATCCTCCGAGTGGCGAAGAGTGCAGATTTAATCCATCTAGACGTGATGGACAATATTTTTGTTCCGAATTTTACTTTTGATTTTGATAGAGCGAATGAGATTATCGAATCCAGTGCGCTACCTATAGATGTGCATTTGATGGTTGAAAAAGCTGATTTAGCGGGTCCAAAATACGCTGCCAGCGCAGCGGTGAGCGTAACTATTCATTTTGAAGCTACTGAGAATGTCGCTAAGACGCTGGCTGCAATAAGGGAAAATGGAACTAGGGCGGGGTTAGCAATTAAACCTAATACATCGATTGAAGTGGTTAAACCATTTTTGCATTTGATTGACATCCTTCTCGTTATGACAGTCGAACCAGGATTTGGTGGTCAAAGTTTTATGAAAGAGATGATGCCTAAAGTGGCAACAGCGCGAAGTTGGTTGCGATCGAACGGATTTTCGGATACTTGGTTACAAGTTGATGGCGGAGTGAGTGAGGATACGATTGCAATTGCGAGTGAAGCTGGTGCGGATACTTTCGTAGCTGGCAGCGCTGTTTATAAAGCCCCTAACCCCGCCGATATGGTTTTAAAATTGCGCAATCTTGCTAAAGATGCGCATCCGAGTTAAGAGTGGCATAATTTCGCTACACGTTTCCGGGGGTCGGTGTAAATCCGAACCGGCGGTTAAAGTCCGCGACCCGATCTAATCCATAGATCGGTTGACTTGGTGAAATTCCGAGACCGACAGTTAAAGTCTGGATAAAGGAAAACGCGGAGCTGACGGCTATAGATTTATAGTTGCGGCTCGGTTTGCTCTCCCTCGGCATATATAAGGGAGCAAAATGTCAGTACTGAAATGGTTATTTGAAGCGCAGATTCACTTCGGAAGTAAATCTATTGCTTGGCGAGAAGTTATCGGTGGCACACTTGGCTTAACTAGCGCTGTTCTTGGCATGCGCCGGAAAGTAAGTGCTTGGCCGGTAGGCATCATCGGCGACGCTTTATTATTCACGGTATTTCTCGGAGCAATCTTTTCATTTGGCGACGATAAAGAACATGCGAATTTCTACGGTCAAGCTGGTAGAAATTTATTATTAATCGTAGTCAGTGTTTACGGTTGGATTAGGTGGAGTTCATCTCGAAAAGAGAACAAATCCACTAAACCAGCAGTCACACCTAGGTGGACAACGGTTCGAGAAAAGATGGTTATTGCACCGCTTCTAATTCTCTTCTACCTACTCTCATTCCAGATTTTTAAATCTTTAGGGGAGAGTGGAACTTGGTTGTTTGTGGATACTTGGATCTTTACCGGTACCGCACTTGCAACCTTTGGAATGAGTAGAGGTTATGTCGAATTCTGGTTGGTTTGGGTAGCAGTGGATCTCGTAGGCGTGCCTTTCGCGTTCAAAAATGGCTACTACCCAACGGGCACCTTGTACGCAATCTACCTGCCATTCGTCATTTGGGGATTTATCTCTTGGCTCAAAATATCAAAACAGGAATCCATCTCAATCAAATAATTACGGAAGGAAAAATTGAGTTGAGCGCAACTTGCGTGCGCAACTCAATTTTTCCCGCCTGTGACATCTAGGTTGCTTAGCCCTAAGAGATAAATTATGGCGTCTAGATTCTTAATATTTAGCACGATATCTGCGGCTTCTTGCAGAATAGGCTTTGCGTTATAAGCAATTCCAACTCCAGCAAGTTTTATCATTTCTAAATCATTAGCACCGTCACCAATTGCAATAGTTTGAGAAATCGGCACGTCGGTTATTCTGGCAAATTCCACAAGGGCTTGCGCTTTGGTGTTTGCATCAACAATCTGACCAACTAATTTCCCAGATAACTTGCCTGAAATTATTTCTAATTTGTTAGCTCGGTAGTGATGGAAACCTAAATCATCCATCAAAGGTTTAATAACATCAATAAAGCCACCTGAAACTGCGGTCAAAATATGTCCTTGACTGCGCAAT
>CAIRHO010000032.1 GCA_903878415.1 uncultured Actinomycetes bacterium | reverse complement strand
GCTAGTTCCGCCAATGACAATTGCTAGGTGGTAAGGCGGGCAAGCCGCAGTCCCGATAGATCGAAGTTTCTCATCCAACCAATTCATAAATGAAGTTGGATTTAACACCACTTTACTCTCTTGATAGAGGAAAGATTTATTTGCGCTACCGCCACCTTTTGCGATGAAGAGGAAGTTGTACTCATCTGGATGCTCGCTATCGGAGTAAATCTCAACTTGGGCAGGCAAATTATTTCCAGTGTTCTTCTCTTCCCAAGTTGTTACTGCAGCAAGTTGGGAATAACGGAGGTTTAACTTGGTGAATGCGTCATAAACCCCGCGCGAAATGCTCGCTTCATCGCGACTCTCGGTCAATACATGTTGGCCTTTTTTGCCCATCACGATTGCAGTCCCAGTGTCTTGGCACATCGGCAAGATTCCACCGGCAGCGATATTGGCGTTTTTTAATAGATCTAACGCTACAAATCGATCATTCGGCGAGCTCTCTGGATCTTTCAAGATATCGGCGAGCTGCTGTAGATGCTCACCGCGCAAGTAATGTGAAATATCGTGAATTGCCGCTTCAGTTAATTTTGAAATTGCATCGGCGGAAACTTTTAAGAATTCCCGACCATCTGCAGTAAATGTTGAGATACCTTCTTTAGAAACCAATCGATACTTTGTGGTATCCGGCCCAACCGGTAATAACTCTTCATAACTAAATTCTGGCATTTACTTATCTTCCGCTGGTTTCGCCGCTTCCAATTTCTTCCGTGCGCCATCGAGCCATTCTTGACAGATCAACGCTAACTCTTCGCCGCGTTCCCAGAGCTTTAGCGAGTCTTCTAAACCAGCGCCACCAGCTTCAAGGGTCGAAACAACTTTCGTGAGCTCATCCCGAGCCTCTTCATATGACAATTTTGCAGCGGCCATGTTCGTAATCTACTCCTTTAATCTTGCGTGGTTAATAACTATTTCTTACTCTCGCCTGTAGCTGTAGCCAATGCCACACCATCAGCGAGCCTTAGTTCTAGCCCATCACCTTTTGCTAAATCTTTGGCAGCTCGAACGATGGAACCATCAGGTTTTTGCACAACTGCGTAACCACGATCCAAAGTTGCTTGGGGAGAGAGCGTTCGAACTCGAGCCGCGATTTGCTTGATCTCAGATTTCGCATGTGAAATCGCGCTATCCATACTGCGCCACCCACGAATCCGAATTCCCTTAATGATCTCTTCCCGGGAGGTAACCATAATCATCGGCTCGCGCATCACCGGACGTTGCATTAAGCCAGCGATTTTCGTCATTTCCAGCACTACTAAATCATTTATTCGACGATCTGCGCGATCGCGCAAGTTTGAAATTTTAGTTAACTCCTCTTCCATATCCGGCACAACTTTTTTACCGGCATCGGTAGGAGTCGAAGCGCGCCAATCAGCTACTAAATCTAGGAGCGGTGAATCTTTCTCATGACCGATCGCGCTCACGATTGGAGTTTTTGCATTAGCAACTAAGCGAAGTAAGGATTCATCTGAAAATGGCAGTAAATCTTCAAAATTTCCGCCGCCCCGGGTAATGATGATTACATCCACGTTTGGATCGACATCTAATTCCAAGAGCGCTTCCGAAACTTCGCTAACGGCTGCAGCGCTTGCTACCGCGACTTCGCGAATTTCAAATTGGACTGACGGCCATCGACGTTTTGCATTTTCGACCACATCTTTTCCAGCATCGCTATTTCGGCCGCAGATCAGACCAACTTTATTTGGCAGAAACGGGAGTGGAAGTTTTCGTGATTCATCAAATAAACCTTCAAGAGCCAGCTTATTTTTCAACGCTTCAAGTCGAGCAAGCAACTCACCTTCGCCAACTTTACGAAGTTCATTTACTTGGAATGCGAGCGAACCGTTTTTACTCCACCATTGCGGTTTAGATCGAATCACAATGCGCGCGTTCTGTTCTAGCGGTGCAACCGAATCAAAAACATTCTTAAAACATTTAATCGAAATGCTCATATCTGCGCTGGTATCGCGTAACCGCATAAAAATAGTGGGCGAGCCCGGCCGCACATTTATCTCAGATAATTCGCCCTCTATCCAGAGCTCTGGCAGATCATCAATAATCTGCCCAATCCGCTCGGTTACATAGCGAACCGATACCGGCTTGATTTCTGGAACGTCAGACATGGCGTGATTCTATTAGGATGCACACATGGCAAAACGGGTTCTTTTAGCAGCGCCACGTGGATATTGCGCAGGCGTTGATCGCGCCGTTATTACCGTCGAGAAAGCGCTCGATCTATATGGCGCACCGGTTTATGTCCGCAAACAGATTGTTCATAACAAGCATGTCGTTGAAACTTTGGAAAAGCGCGGCGCAATATTTGTTGATGAGACTAATGAAGTTCCAGAAGGTGCGATTGTGGTCTTTTCGGCACACGGTGTTTCGCCTAAAGTGCACGAGGAAGCTGCAACTCGCAATTTAAAAACTATCGATGCAACCTGTCCGCTAGTTACCAAAGTTCACCACGAAGCTAGACGCTTTGCTGCGGAAGATTTACAGATTCTTTTAATCGGTCATGCTGGCCATGAAGAGGTCGAAGGTACAGCTGGTGAAGCCCCAGACCATATGCAAATAGTTGATGGCCTAGAAGGTGCTCGCACAGTTGCGATTGATCCAAATAAAAAAGTAGCTTGGCTTTCCCAAACTACCTTAAGTGTTGATGAGACTTTAGAAACGGTCGCAATCTTGAAAAATCGCTTTCCTAATTTGATGGATCCGCCAAGTGATGACATCTGTTACGCAACCCAAAATCGCCAAGTAGCAATAAAGCAGATTGCACCTAAAGCAGATTTAGTACTTGTCGTTGGATCTACTAATTCTTCTAATTCAGTTCGCCTAGTTGAAGTCGCCCTTGAATATGGCGCTAAAGCTTCGTACTTAATTGATTACGCAGCTGAAGTAAGAGATGAATGGTTTATCGGCGTTGAAACTATCGGAGTAACTAGCGGCGCATCCGTCCCAGAAATTTTGGTAACAGATTTATTAAACGAATTGAAAAATCGAGGTTATGGTGATGTTGAGACGGTGACCGCGATGGAAGAGCACTTGCTTTTCGCAATTCCGCCTGAACTTAGAAAAGACTTACGCAGCGCTGGTAAGTGAGCTTTGCCGTTTTTTTGTAATGTAAAGGCCCCAACCAACTAAAGCTCCGGTAATTAGAAATGGCGCCACGCTGGCTAAGCCGGTAACTAGATCAACGCCGATACGCGAAATACGAAAAGATGAGCCGCCGACAGTTGGCATCAGAAAGAAAATAGCAGCAGCAAATGCAATCGGAGGATTAACAATTGCGGGGTAGAGCGTGCCTGGGCGGCCGAGTTTGATGCCACCAAAATAAGTAAGCCAGATTGCAATTCCGGTAAGTGCTCCGACATTTGAACGGAAGAAAATTTCTACCATTGCCCAAAATCCAATAAAAACGAATTGCAGAATTACAACCCCAGGGGCGGTAAGACCGGCACCTTGAATTGGGTTCTTAAGTTCGATCTTTGGCAAGTTAGTTGTCATCACTCTCTCCCTCTTCAATTACTTCAACATCAATAAAGTCATCGAGCGAAGTTTGGCCACCGCTCTTCAGATCCCTAACGCTATCGGTAATTTCTGGAATCGCCTTTAAGGATTTTGTATCCTTACCGCTAATTTTCATAATCTGTTTAGCTGGATTAATTACCGTTGTTTCAGCGGTTGGGACCATATCGTTATAAGCCTTAACGGTGCTCTTCAATCGTTCGCCTACCGTTACAAGTTTAGAGTGGAGCGCGGAAACATTCTTGATAAATTTTTCGGCAAGTTCTTGGATTTCGCCAGCATTAGTCGCAATTTTATTTCGGCTAAATACAAAGCCAACTGTACGCAATAACGCCATCATTGTGGTTGGAGTCGCAATTGTTACGCCCTTTTCAAAAGCTTTATCTAGCAATCGTTTATCGATCCGGAGCGCTTCACTTACGATGGTTTCAAATGGCGCAAAGAGGACTACAAAATCTGGCGAGGTTTCATGTTTGTGATAATCACGTTTTGCCAGCGCCGTAACATGCTTCAATAAATCTTCAGTATGTTGCTGTAATAAAGTTTCGCGCTTTGTTAAATCTTCAGTATCAAAAGCATCTAAGAAGCGATCAAATGGAAACTTCGAATCGATAAAGAGCACGCTGCCGCCTGGCATTCTTACCGTTACATCGGGGATACCTTGTGAATCACTGCCAGGCACTGCTTTCTGTCTTTCAAACTCAACGCCTTCATGGAGCCCCGCCATTTCTAGAAGGAGTTCTAATTGCGCTTCACCAAATTTTCCACGGGTTTGCGTATTAGAGAGCGCGCCAGCAATTTTTGTGGTTTCATCAAGCAATAATTTATTTCCTTCGCCCATATTTTTAATCTGGTTCTTCAAATCTGATTCAGCGGTGGATCGACGACGATCCGCATCGAGGGCTTGGTTAGCTAAAGTTTCAACGCTCTTTTTCATCGCATCTAATTCAGTAGTTAACCGAGTGGAATCGCTCTGATTACTTTGCATCGTCGTAATTTGATCCTGCAACGCTTTAGTTGCACCGCGGGAATTCGCGCGCGAAATCGCAAGTCCGCCAGCAGCACCAATGGCTAACCCGATTAGCAAGCCGATGATGAGGAATATCGCACTGTTCATGCGCCTATCGTGGCAGGAAGCACCGACAATCACGCGTAGGCTCTACCCCTAGCCATCCCTAGCCACCCTAGGTTCAAATTAGGACCGCTCTGAGCCGCACGTATTAATAGGAGTAATTCAAGTGAGTCTTTCAATCGGAATCGTCGGGCTGCCGAACGTCGGTAAGTCGACCCTTTTCAATGCGCTCACCAAAAATAATGTACTGGCTGCGAACTATCCCTTTGCCACGATCGAGCCAAATGTTGGCGTAGTTGGCGTACCAGATCCTCGACTTGCAGTTTTGGCGGGCATTTTCAGCTCTGAAAAAATTCTGCCGGCGGCAGTCTCATTCGTCGATATCGCTGGAATTGTTAAAGGTGCATCTGAAGGTGCTGGCCTTGGAAATAAATTTCTCGCGAATATCCGCGAAACCGATGCGATCTGCCAAGTAATCCGAGTTTTCAGCGATGGCGATGTCGTGCACGTTGATGGGAAAGTCGATCCAGCAAGTGATATCGAAACTATCAATACTGAATTAGCGCTCGCCGATATGCAGACTATTGAAAAAGCAATTCCGAGACTTGAAAAAGAAGCGCGCGTTCAGAAAGATCGAGTTGCAATATTGGAGGCAACCAAAGCTGCTGAAAAAATCCTCGGAGATGGAAAAGTTCTTCACGGCTCCGGAATCGATTTATCACTGATTTCAGAGTTAGGACTTTTAACTGCGAAACCATTCTTATATGTATTTAACGTTGATGCCGCTGAATTAGCTGATGGCGAGCTGCGGAAGAAAATGTCCGCGTTAGTTGCGCCAGCAGAAGCGATTTTTCTTGATGCGAAGACTGAAATGGAGTTAAGCGAGTTAGATGACGCTGAAGCGCTCGAACTTTTGCAGTCAATTGGACTCGATGAACCTGGCTTGAGTACTCTTGCCCGTGTTGGTTTCGTAACTCTTGGGTTGCAGACATATCTCACTGCGGGCCCTAAAGAAGCCCGTGCGTGGACAATTCACAAAGGTGATACTGCTCCAGTTGCGGCTGGTGTGATTCATACGGATTTCCAAAAAGGCTTTATCAAAGCCGAAGTTGTTTCATTTGAGGACCTAGTAGCCGCAGGTTCAATGGTTGAAGCAAAATCAAAAGGAAAAGTTCGTATGGAAGGTAAGGATTACGTAATGTCCGATGGCGATGTAGTGGAGTTCCGATTCAATGTCTAAAACGAAGAAGCAAGCGCATTTAGAAGGTCTACCGATAAAGCACCGCGAAAACTTACGGAGCTTGGCGATTATGGCCCACGTTGACCATGGCAAGACCACGCTCGTAGATGCCATGTTGTGGCAATCCGGCGCATTCGCTGCTTACAAGGAACAGTCTGAAGGAAAAGAGCGCGTCATGGATTCCATGGATTTAGAGCGCGAAAAAGGAATCACAATTCTTGCAAAGAACACTGCAGTAAAACGCGGTGATTCAATCGTTAACATTATTGATACACCTGGCCACGCAGATTTCGGTGGTGAAGTCGAGCGCGGTTTAGAGATGGTAGATGGCGTTGCACTTTTAGTCGATGCTTCTGAAGGACCGTTGCCACAAACTCGTTTCGTATTACGCAAAGCGCTAGAGAAAAATCTGCCAGTTATATTGATCATCAACAAAGTTGACCGTCCCGATGCACGTATCGCTGCAGTTGTTGACGAAACTTATGAACTCTTTTTAGATCTTGATGCGAATGAAGAGCAGATTGATTTCCCTATTGTTTACACATCTGCAAAAGCAGGTCGAGCATCGCTTAACCGTCCCGCTGATGGCGGCATGCCAGATGAAGCGAACTTAGATGTGCTCTTCGATACGATTTTCAAAACAATTCCAGCTCCGGTTTATCACGAAGGTGCACCGTTACAAGCGCATGTAACAAACTTGGATTCATCGCCATACCTTGGCCGACTTGCACTTTGCCGCGTTCGCGAAGGTGTTATTCGAAAAGGCCAGATGGTTACTTGGATTAAGACCGATGGCACAACCGAGAAAGTTAAAGTTTCCGAACTTCTAATTACCGAAGCGCTAGATCGCGTTCCTGCGTTAGAAGCGCATCCAGGCGACATCATTGCGGTTGCTGGAATTGAAACAATTACATTGGGTGAAACGCTAGCTGATCCTGAAAATGCTCATGCGCTACCGCTAATTACCGTTGATGAGCCTTCTATCTCAATGACTATTGGCATCAATACCTCACCGCTTGCTGGCAAGAGCGGAAAATTACTTACTGCTCGCCAAGTTAAGAGTCGCCTTGATGCAGAGCTAGTAGGTAACGTTTCACTTAGAGTTTTAAATACCGAGCGCCCAGATACCTGGGAAGTTCAAGGTCGCGGCGAACTTCAACTCGCAGTGCTTGTTGAAATCATGAAACGTGAAGGTTTCGAATTAACAGTTGGTAAGCCACAAGTAGTTATTAAGAAAGTGGATGGCAAAATTCACGAACCAATGGAACATTTAACAATTGATGCTCCAGATGATTACTTGGGTGTTATTACCCAATTGATGGCGCTCCGTAAAGGTCGTATGGAACAGATGGTTAACCATGGCACCGGTTGGATTCGCTTGGATTACCGAGTTCCATCTCGCGGCCTGATTGGTTTCCGTACCGAGTTCTTAACTGAAACTCGTGGAACTGGTTTACTCCACCACGTCTTTGATGGTTACGAAGCTTGGCATGGCGATATCCGTACTCGCGGAACTGGTTCGTTAGTTTCTGATCGATTAGGTGTTGTAACTTCTTATGCACTTTATGGCACGCAAGATCGCGGAAGCATCTTCGTTGAACCAGGCGATGAAGTTTACGAAGGAATGGTTATTGGTGAGAATTCACGTAACGATGATATGGACGTTAACTGCGTGCGCGAAAAGAAACTTACAAATATGCGTGCTTCCGGTACCGATGAATCAGAGCGTTTAATTCCGCCTAAGAAGCTCAACATGGAAGGCGCTTTGGAATTTTGCCGCGAAGATGAATGCGTTGAAGTTACGCCAGCGGTAGTTCGCATCCGTAAGGTTGTGCTCGATGGGCAAGAGCGGGCTCGCGCTACTGCTCGCGCGAAGAAAGCCAACCTAACTAGCTAAACCCACGGGTTTGTCGGTGTCATGGGGTTGGATAAAGACCTGATGACAAACCGCAGAAGTGAAGCACCGAAGCTGGAATTGCTTCGAAAACCGCTGCCCGAACTTAACTTTTCCTATTCTGAAAAACAGAGTGAAGTCATCTCGCACTCTGGCAAGAATCCGCTGATTGTCTTAGGCGGACCAGGAACCGGAAAGACTCAAACTTTAATTGCGCAAGCTCTGGCAAAGATAGATGCGGGGATTGATCCTAATTCAATATTGATTTTAACTTTTGGTCGTGATCGCGCAGATTATCTCCGCGATGAGATTTCGCTACGTTCGCCTAAAACTGCAAATGAACCATTGGCGCGAACATTTCATGCTTTAGCGTTTTCAATTGTAAGAATGGCAACTCCGGAAGATAAACCCGATCCAATTCTATTCTCCGGCTCAGAGCAAGATTCATATATTAAGCAGATGCTACTTACCGATTCTGCCGATAATTTAAGTGGTTGGCCGGAAGAATTAAAAGCCGCGCTACCCACCCGAGGCTTTGCAAAAGAGTTACGTGATGTTCTATTGCGCGCAACTGAACGGGGCCTATATCCAGAAAAACTAAGCGAATATGCAAAAACTTACTCTGAAAATTATTGGTCTCCAATCGCAAAATTCTGGGATAGATATATCAAATCTTTAGCAATGCGCGAAGAAGGTGCAGCTGATGCCAAAGAACGGATTGATCCCAGCGGATTAATTATTGCCGCAATGTTACGGTTACAAGATAATCCTAATTTATTATCTGATTTACGGGCTAAATATTCAGTGATTATGGTTGATGAATTTCAAGAGAGTGATATTTCACATCGGTTATTGCTTTCTTACTTAAGTAGTGAAGACTTCACAATTTTCGCTGATCCAGATTCAACAGTAGGAAGATTTCGCGGCGCGGATCCAGAAGGGCTTAAGAGTTACTTTTATACTTTGAAAGAAAAAGGAGCTGATGAGATTTTCCTTCTTGAAAATTATCGGAGCAGTGAAGCAATTGTTGAGCTAACTAAATCAGTTGCGATGAAATTCCGCGGTCGAAATTTAGTAAGAGATGTAACGGCTCTGAGAAAGGATGAGAGTCCGGAAGTCAGCGTTTTACGCCTCCAATCCCAAGCTGATGAGGCTTCATATATAGCGCACGCATTTAGGAGCGCACACTTACATAACGGCGTGCCTTGGTCAGAGATGGCGGTAATTGTTAGATCGCCCGGCCCTGCGGTCGCTGCGATTCGGAGAGCCCTTTTCTTAAGTGGAGTTCCAACTCGAGTCGATACTGATGTATTTTCACTGGCAGATAATCCAGTTGTAAAACCATTTTTAACTCTTGCCGAAATTGCACTAGGGGCTATTGAGATTAACACCGAAAATTATCCACTCATTGAAGAGCTACTTTTCTCTGAAATCGGTGGCGCTGATCCAATCTCGCTCCGGCGAATCCGACAAGAGTTAAGCAGGAATCGCGATGAAAGTGATTTACGCTCTGCAACAGAGTTAATTCTCGATGCAATTACGGATCCAATAATTTCGATTCCTTGGGAGAACGCAGCTCCGATTAAGCGGATTAATGATTTACTTCGCCGCGCTAAAACTTTACTTAGAAAGCATCCTAAGCTAAGTATTTCAGATTTACTCTGGGAGATTTGGAGTAACGCCGAAAATATTGAAAGTGAGAAAATATCTAAAGTATGGCGTAGTTCGGCGCTTCGTGGTGGTTCTCGCGGCGGTCAAGCAGATCGCGATCTAGATACGATGCTAGAACTTTTTGAGTCAGCTCGGCGCTATGTTGAACGCTTTCCGAATTCAAAACCCGCTGAATATATAAATCAAATTCGCGGCGAGGATATTCTCGGTGACACCATTACTTTGCAAGGACAGAAAGCTGAATTGGTGGCAATTCTTACGGTGCATTCGGCCAAAGGCAGAGAGTGGGAAATTGTTGCACTTGCTGGGATGCAAGATGGAATCTGGCCAAATTTAAAAGCACGCGGTTCATTACTTGGTAGCGATCGGTTAGTAGAAGCGCTGCGATCACAATCGATTTCACGGGCGGAGCTAGATGAATCTGCAAGCCAAGCTCTTTTGGAAGATGAACGCCGCTTGCTCCATGTAGCAGTCTCTAGGGCGAAAAAGTCGCTATTTATCACCGCAATCACTCGCGAAGATGATGAGCCTTCGAGATTTTTTGAGGAGCTCTCAGAGTTGGTAAATGGCGAAATTGATGGTGAACCACTTGTAACGCAAATTCCGCGGCCACTAACTTCTAGCGCGCTAGTTGCAACTTTACGTCGAACTTTAATTTCCGAATTTAGTAGCGCGCCAGATCGGGAGTTGGCTGCGGCTCTACTTGCCACCCTTGCAAAAGAAAATATTAGTAGCGCAAACCCAGAAAATTGGTTGGGATATTTAGCGCCCTCGATTGATAAACCGCTAATTGAGCCAGGCGATTCGGTTTATGTCTCGCCAAGTAGCATTCAAAACTTTACTGAATGCGGTTTAAAGTGGTTCTTGGAGCGAAATGGCAGCCGGGATGGCGACAGCACTGCGCAAATTCTCGGTTCAGCGCTCCATGCATTTGCAGCACTACTGCATACTAATCCCGAGTTGACTCCAGCTGAATTGAAAACACGGCTAAACGATTCCTGGTCACTTATAGATATGAATAAAGGTTGGGTTAAAGATCGCGAATTAGCTCGCGCAACCGATATGTTGGAAAAATTCTTTACTTGGCATTTTGCATCTGACCGAAAACTATTAGCTGTGGAGAAAGAATTTAGCGTAACGGTCGGAAATGCGATTATCAAAGGAAGCGTTGATCGAATTGAAATAACCGATAGCAATGAAATTGTGATTGTTGACTTGAAGACCG
>CAIRHO010000031.1 GCA_903878415.1 uncultured Actinomycetes bacterium | reverse complement strand
ACCACCATATCCATCAACAACGCTTTTTCGCCGCGAGCTTTCGGCGCATACCAATGGAAATCTACCCGCGCTTCTTGAACATAAGTTAAGTATGTTGCGTTATTTACATGTCCAAACCAATCAATGTCGGCCCAGCGAATTTCTTGCTTATAAATATGGCGCATTATCTAGTCAACTTTCGATATGTAACGCGATGTGGTCGCGCTGCTTCCGGTCCTAATCGTTCCAACTTATGTGTTTCGTAAGATTCAAAGTTTCCTTCGAACCAGAACCATTTTGATTCACCTTCGTAAGCCAAGATATGAGTCGCAACTCGGTCCAAGAACCAGCGATCGTGCGAGATCACAACAGCGCAACCTGGAAATTCTAAAAGCGCATTCTCTAAAGAACCTAAAGTTTCAACATCTAAATCGTTGGTTGGTTCATCAAGTAGTAATAAGTTGCCACCTATTTTTAGCGTTAACGCCAAATTTAATCGGTTCCGCTCACCACCAGAAAGTACGCCAGCGGGTTTCTGTTGATCGGGACCCTTAAAACCAAATGCAGAAACATATGCGCGCGAAGGCATCTCCACATTTCCTACTTTAATAAAATCTAAACCATCTGAAACAACTTCCCAGAGCGGTTTCTTTGGATCTATGCCAGATCTAGATTGATCGACATAAGAAATTTTTACAGTCTCGCCAATTTTAATTGCACCTGAATCTGGTGTTTCTTGGCCAAGAATCATTTTAAATAACGTGGTTTTACCAGCACCGTTTGGTCCGATTACACCAACGATTCCGTTACGCGGTAATGAGAATGAAAGGTTGTCGATTAATTGGCGATCTCCAAAACCTTTAGAGAGATCATTAACTTCAACCACAATGTCACCTAAACGTGGCCCCATTGGAATTTGAATCTCTTCGAAATCTAACTTACGAGTCTTCTCAGCTTCCGCCGCCATCTCTTCATAACGAGCTAATCGAGATTTAGATTTAGCTTGGCGACCTTTTGCGTTTTGGCGTACCCATTCCAACTCTTCGGTTAACCGTTTAGCGCGCTTGGCATCCTTCTGTCCCTCTATTTTTAACCGCGCAGATTTTGTCTCCAGATAGGTCGAGTAATTACCCTCATACGGATAGGCACGACCGCGGTCGAGTTCCAAGATCCATTGCGAAACGTTGTCCAAGAAATATCGATCGTGGGTAATCGCCACAACCGCGCCTTCATACTTACTTAAATGTTGCTCAAGCCAAAGCACCGATTCGGCATCTAGATGGTTAGTTGGTTCGTCAAGCAATAGTAGATCCGGCTTCTGTAATAACAATTTGCATAGCGCAACTCGTCGGCGCTCTCCGCCAGATAAAACTTTTACATCGGCATCAGATGGCGGACAACGAAGCGCATCCATCGCTTGTTCTAATTGTGAATCTAAATCCCAAGCATTCGCATGATCTAATTTTTCTTGTAGCGCACCCATCTCAGCAAGCAACTTGTCATAGTCAGCATCTGGGCTGGCCATCTCTTCGCTAACTTGATTAAAGCGCGCCATCAAAGCGATAGTTTCAGCAACGCCTTCTTGTACATTTTCTAAAACTGTTTTGGTTTCATCGAGTTTAGGTTCTTGCAACAAGATTCCTACGGTATATCCAGGAGATAAGAAAGCTTCGCCATTTGATGCGGTTTGTATTCCAGCCATAATTTGTAGCACCGTTGATTTACCAGCACCGTTTGGCCCCACAACGCCGATCTTCGCGCCTGGATAAAAGGCAAGCGTTACATCGTCGAGAATGACTTTATCGCCGTGCGCTTTACGCGCCTTCTTCATCGTATAAATAAACTCTGCCACGAGGAGAAACCTTATAGGAATCTCTCGGTACAATACGCATGTTCCATTTCACAGTAATGCGCCTGTAGCTCAGTTGGATAGAGCACCTGCCTTCTAAGCCGGTTGTCGCAGGTTCGATTCCTGCCAGGCGCACATTTCGTTATAAAAGTAATATATTGCAGAAAGTAAAACGGGATTAAAAAAGGACCGCCCCTCGACGGTCCTTTTTTATTTTGCTACCTAGGAATCAGCTTATTTATTTACCAAGTTTTGCAAGCTGAGAAGTAATTTTCTTACCAAGTGTTGATGTTGGATCGATTGTGATGAATCCAGAATCAGCAACTTTCTTTGTGCAAGTGAAAGCGTGGTACTCAATTGCTTTCTTAACTGCAGCAGCCTTTGCGGCATCGCCATAGTTAGTTAGCGCTAGCGCGTAAGTAACAACAGTAAATGGATAAACGCCAGGGTTTTTATTTGCGTAATCAAGAGTCACAGTTCCATTATCAGCAACTACTGAAGTTGAAACGAATGCAGCTGCACCGTCATCAGTTGCAGCCACAAGGTCACCATTTGGGTTGATAACTTGTACTAGCTTCAAGCCAGCAGATTTTGCGAAGTTGGTCTCGTCATAGGTAATTGAATACTTAGTCTTAGCTGCAAGAGAAGCTACTAGAGCTGATCCTGATGCGCTTTGGAAGTGGATTGGGTCTGCAGCAATTGCAGCCTTTGTTGAAGCAAGTGCGTTAAATACCTTGCCGGCATCAGTGAAATTTGTTGGATCTAACGCCTTCAACGCAGCAGTCAAGTTATCTGTAGTTCCTGAAGAATCAAGACGGTAGACAACAGTGATTGGTTGGTTTGGCATAGAGATTTTTTGAACAAGACTGGATGTACGTAGTACTACAGCTTTACCAGTCGCGTCTTTTACAATTTTTCCAGCGCTGTCTTTCTTATAAACAGTAACCGTAACGGTACGGTTGTTATCAGCTTGGATTGCTGGATCATTCCAACGAGTGATTTTTCCAGAGAAGATTCCACCTAAAGTTTTAGGAGAAAGTGCAATCGCCTTTGAAGTGTTGAGGTTGGTCATGATGCCGATTGGCCAAACCATTGCTGGGATGTGAATTTCAGATGCATCAAGTGCTATACCGCTTTGGGAAGTTAAGTGCTTGCTATCTGAGAATGCAAAATCAATTTTCTTACCTTCAAGATCCTTTTGACCTTGGCCTGATCCAACAGAGTTATATGGGAAAGAATCACCAGTATCTGTGTTGTAGAAGCTCTTGCATGCTTGCACAAGATTTGTTACTGATGTTGCGCCGCCTCCTGCAAGTGTTGTACCTGCAAATGCGTTTGGCACGATTGCAATAGATAGCGCTGCTACAGCTACTACTGCTGACTTAGTAAATTTTGAAACCTTCATAACAACCTTTCATAGAGGTAAAAATCGGAGGGATATTTACAACGCAATGTTATTTTTGAAACATAACACTGGCTTTATAAAATTCAAATTGCCACCATCTATTAGATGAACAGATGGTTAACGAATTTTGGTTAACCGAACCGTCCAGAAACATAGTTTTCGGTACGTTGATCGCGTGGTCGGGAGAAAATTTCGCTAGTTGGTCCGACTTCGATCAGCTTTCCAGGTCCGCCATCAGATAAGAAGAATGCGGTGTAATCGCTCACCCGCGCAGCTTGTTGCATGTTGTGAGTCACAATGATGATGGTCATGGTCTTTGAGAGTTCGTGGATTGTCTCTTCGATTCGGAGCGTTGATCCTGGGTCGAGAGCCGAACATGGTTCATCCATTAATAACACCTTTGGATTTACCGCTAGCGAACGGGCAATACATAAACGTTGTTGTTGTCCGCCTGATAGTCCGCCGGCATGTGCACCAAGTCGGTCTTTTACTTCACTCCAAAGCCCTGCTCGCTCTAAGCAATCTTCCATCAAGTCATCTTTATTGGCGACCTTTAACTGTGCCAATTTCAAGCCAGAAAGTACGTTCTCGCCAATTGTCATTGATGGGAATGGATTTGGCTTCTGGAAAACCATGCCGATTTTTAAACGAATCTTCGTTACATCGACACCTCGTGCATAAACATCTTCACCGTTTAGTAGAACTTCGCCGGCCATTGCTGCGCCAGGAATAAATTCGTGCATTCGGTTGATAGTGCGAATGAAAGTTGATTTTCCGCAACCAGATGGACCGATTAACGCGGTAACAGTTCCGGCATTGAAATCTAGGGATACATCTTCTACTGCAAGATGTTTAGAGAACCAAGCATGGATGTTTCGAGCTTCTAGGCCAGTGCCGATTGGAGTGGTGCCAGGCATTCGGTCCTTCATCCGATTCGCCGCAACATCCGATAGCGCTTTCGAACCAGTCACATTTGCTGTGGACATATTTTCCCCATCTTTCATTTCATCGCTCATTTACTTCATCCTTTGCCTTGAAAAATATCTTGCGATTGAGAAGAAAAAGAGCACAATCATTAGCAAAACCAAGATCGCTGTCCAAGCACGTTGTACTGCCTCTGGAGTACCGGAAATTAAGCCTTTCCAGACGTAATAAGGAAGCGCACTTTGTGGGCCATTGAATGGGTTCCAGTTAACTTTATCCGAACCACCAATTGTGAAAAGTAGCGGCGCGGTTTCACCAGCAATACGAGCAACTCCAAGAATCACCGCAGTAACTAAGCCGCTTCGAGCTGCAGGTACCACAATCGTAATTACAGTTTTCCATTGCGTTGCACCGAGCGCTTGGCCAGCTTCGCGCAAATCATTTGGAATAAGAAGTAAAACTTCTTGAGCAGTCCGAGTAACAGTAGGAATCATTAAAATTGCTAACGGCAATGCGCCGGTAATTCCTGATCCACGAAAACTAGTATTCAACAATAGCGCTGCATAAATAAAGATACCTGCAACAACTGATGGCACACCGCTCATCGCTTGGACTAAGAATTGAATGAATCCAGCAGCTTTACCTTTAATCTCAGTTAAATAAAGTGCAGTCAAGATTGAAAGTGGCACGCTGATTACTGAAGCCATAATAATCATGTACATCGTTCCAACTATTGCATGCAAAATTCCGCCCATGCCAATTGGATCTAAGTAAGACGATTTCTCCATAGTGTCGGTGAATAAAGTCCAATGTAAACCCTTAACGCCTTTGCTGATAGTTGTATATAAAATATTAACAACCGGTAAGAAAACTATTACAGAGCCAGTAAATGCGATGGAACTTGCAAGACCATCTATCGCCGCCATTCGTCCACGCGATATCCACTTCATACCCACTTGGATAGCCGTTGCGGAGATAAACAAAACTCCGGCATATGCCAACTTGCCCTTCATCGGCGTTAATTGCACAACCACAAATGAGACAAGTAGCGCTATTAATAAACCTAAAACATTCTTACTAATATCAACCTTTGTAGGCTGCCACGGTTTAGTTGGGGCGTATGTAGTCATTTATTTACCCGACTTAATCGCACGTTTTACGATGAAATTAGCTAAAAAGTTAACCACCAATGTCATCATGAACAATACAAAGCCGGCCGCTAATAGCGCTTTGGATTCTAATAAAGTTGATTCGCCCCAACGGGAAACGATCATTGAAGCTACGTTTCCGCCAACGCCGTAAAGCACTTTTAAGTTTGCGCTAAATGCAATATTTAGCACCATATATACCGCAACAGTTTCACCCATAGCGCGACCAAGACCGAGCATCGCACCGCCAACTACGCCACCCGAACCGAAAGGCAACACCACCGTTTTAATCATTTTCCACTTAGTTGCACCAAGTGCGTAAGCGGCTTGGATTCGATCAAGTGGAGTTTGCGAAAATACTTCGCGTGAAACTGAAGTAATAATTGGAATAATCATGATTGCAAGAACTAAGCCAGCCACAAATGGCGAGCGCGTAAAAGCTGGTTGTGGCACCGAAAACGCTGGGATCCAACCCAAATATTTATTTAGCAACTTCGCCCAATATTCAGCCATCGGCATCAAAATAAAATATCCCCATAGCCCGTAAAGGATGGAAGGGAAGGCCGCCATTAAATCTAAAATAGTTATCATGAACTTGCGAATTTGCATTGGCGCATAAAAGTTTAAATACAGCGCAGTCAATACAGAGAGAGGAACACCAATCACGAGCGCGGTTCCGGATATCAACAATGTGCCGATTAACATCGAGCCTAAACCAAATGTTGAAGTTTCAACGCCATCATTCACTGTGCTATTCCAATCGAACCCAGTTATAAAATGTAAGCCTTCACTCTGAAATGTTTGGAAACCTCGTAACATTAAGAAGGAACCAATCAGGGTTAATATTGCGAGCGAAGAAAAACTCATTACATTTAATACGCCTCTAAAAATCCGATCCGATACTCGCGGTTTAGTGAAAATTTCCCGCGGCGATACCGTCGTTTGACTTGGCGAAATTGAACTCACGCCGCGATACTGCCTCCAACTAGGTTGCGCCGCCTGTCTCGTTGGTTAATACCAGGTGAACGAATAGTGAATTCACTTGTCGGGCAAACCCGCTCTCACCCCATAAGGTTTCCCCATGGCTATCGACAATCCGCACCTAATTTGGATCGATTGCGAGATGACCGGGCTCTCTTTGAAAGAAGATGCCCTCGTCGAAATCGCAGTCCAAGTTACCGATTCTGAATTAAACCCAATCGGAGATGGCATCGACATCCTCATCGCCACTACCCCCGAAAAACTTGCCGGAATGAACGAGTTTGTAACCAACATGCATACCGAATCTGGGCTCTTACCTCTTATATCTAGTGGAACCACCCTCGCCGATGCCGAAGCGAAAGTTATCGCCCACTTGGAATCGGTCGGAGTAGAAGCCGGCAAATCCCCACTCGCTGGCAACTCCATCTCGACCGACCGAAACTTCATCGCTCGCGATATGCCGCTCCTCGATGCCTTCCTCCATTACCGAATCATCGATGTCTCCTCTATTAAGGAGATCGCACGCCGTTGGTACGCCTCCGCCTATTTCAATGCGCCAAAGAAGACCGGCAATCACCGCGCAATGGGCGATGTTAAAGATTCGATCGAGGAGTTGAAGTACTACCGGAGCGTGATTTTCGCGAGCAAATCCAGCTCCGATAAGTAGCAGGTACAATCAGCACTTCTACAAAACTAAATAACGAAACATGGTGGGCGTAGCTCAGCTGGTAGAGCACCCGGTTGTGGTCCGGGATGTCGCGGGTTCGAGCCCCGTCGCTCACCCCACTTTTTAAAAGCATAAAACTAACTTGGTAGCGCCAACTTAGGACAAGTACTTAACACTTTCACCATTGCAACTTTTTCTGGCGCAGTTACCCACAATTTATATTTTAACTTCACCGCAACTTGCCGCGCCACATATGTACATCTAAAACTCTTCAACGGTGGCAACCATGTTGCGGCATCACCATCGCTCTTCTGTTGATTTAGCGATCCCTTAACCGCCAACAAATTCAACGGATCATTTGCAAATGCCTTTCGCAGATCAGCACTCAACACAAATGCACCAGTTTGCCAAGCATTAGAGAGCGCAACCACGTGATCAATTTGCACTTCCAAACTTGTAACGTTACCCCGAACAAATGAAATAGTCGTTCCCGAATATGGATCGATCAATACGCCAGCCAGTGCCACACAATCATGCGTCTTCACTTTATAAATAACCGCCGTTAAATCTCGGCGCAAAATATCGTTCCGGGTATCGCAACCGTTCTTATCTACATCCGCCCAAGCACTCCCAAACTCGGCCCGCGAATATCCCGTTTTCGGTGCGCGACCTTTAACCGGTAAATTCTCAATCGCGGCGAGCGCATTTAACCCAGCGCCAGAAACACTTTGTATTCCAACGCCACTTACTTGTATTCCAACGCCTAGCGTCAGGGAAATAACCACCTGCCATGCGCTGAATTTCTTCATATCTCGATGATGCCGCACCCATTCGCGATTGTCATTAGCGCAGGCTTGGCGCTGGTAGGGTTTCGCCTTACGTCGAGCGCACTCTCCCCAAGTACGCAAAACATCCGGGTTGTTAGCTCAGTTGGTAGAGCAGGTGACTCTTAATCACCGGGTCGGGGGTTCGAGTCCCTCACAACCCACTTACGCAAGTAAGTCCAGCTTTAGTAGTTATGCAAATATCTGTCGTAAATAACCTTTGTTAGTTCTGGTTGAGCCGATTGCCACGTTGTCCCAAAAATATTCTGGAATGCATCTGCAAACGAAATTTTTCGACTCATTTGCTCATGAAAATCCAACATCACTGAAGGACCCTTGATAGAAACAAAGATTTCAGTTAAGAACGCTCCCATGATGGCATTTGGCACAGCCTTCGAATAACTCGCATCATTCCAGTCTTTACCTAAGTTTTTCGTGTCTAAATAAGTGTTAAGCCAATCAATTCCAAAATTTGGAATCGCTTGATCAATCCAACCCTTTAAGCCTCTTGAATTCTTAAAATTTGTATAACTGTCATGGAACTTCAAAATATCACTTGTAAGATTTTCTCCTCCGTAATTTAGCCAAATTGGAGGAAAATACGGAGATTGAATGTTCTGCCCTGAGCCTCTTAGAACAAGTGAATTGGTGTAGTAATTAAATAACTGCAATGAATGATAGAACTCTACTTTTTCAACACCGCCTAATCCTCCTCCGAGCTGTTCGGCCTCGGCCCGATCATCTGAAAGTCCAATACCTAAATAGGCGGTTCCGTCTAATCCAATAAACGCGTGTCCTACAGGGCAACTATTTTGTCCGTAACAAGTCACCCAAGGGCCTGACGTTTCATCAAAGTTTTTTTGATCGTTCTCTTTGCCCATAATTGAAAGAGCTTTCGCCGCCACAATATCTGCATCTTTATTATTCCAATAGAAAACTAAAATCTTTTTCGGTAAGGCAACACCAGGGAATAGTTGAACTACTTGTTTAAAAAATGAGGCAGGGTCCTCAATATAGGTTGGTGTAGTTGGTCCCCTATAGATTTCGATTGGCGGAAGTTCTGACGGGCTTACTGACATTTTCATCTTTACTTTTGACCAAATGGAGTAAGCAATTCCACTGCGCTTCTCATATAAATCAGTAAATCTTGTGGGAACTTCATTCGTGGTTGGCGTTGGTGTTGGCGTTGGTGTTGGCGTTGGTGTTGGCGTTGGTGTTGGCGTTGGTGTT